>JASHRB010000484.1 GCA_030037575.1 Candidatus Sulfotelmatobacter sp.
GATGGTGACCTGATAGCCCCAAGTCTGCAGCCAGCTTTGGAGAAGATGGCGGAAGATGGGGTCGTCTTCGGCCACGAGGACGGTAAGAGGGGACGGTGCACCGGGGCAATGGGAAGCCGGCGTGGTCGCGGCATTAGACATGGAAGTTCTCCAGGATACGGTATGCCTGCCCAGCTGGACGATCAGCCTCACGGTGAGCAACTGGGTCACGCTTGGAACCAAATGGTTCGATCAAACCGCTTTGCGAATCCGGCCCGCTGGGCGGGCGATGACGGAACGCGCTGTGAGTCAGATTGTTTCCCAGGCGGTCTTCTGGTTCGGAGGCCTGGGGGTAGCGCCATTGCGAGTCAAATGGATTTTGCGAAGCCAGGATACGCTCCCCCAGCCGGATGCGGACACGAAGTTCCTCGGGAACAAACGGCTTGGTGATGTAATCATCCGCGCCGGCGCGAAGACCGGAAACGATATCGGCCGAGCTGTTTCGGGAGGTGACAATGATCAAATACATCGAAGACAGCAATGGGGACGATCTCACTTTGCGGCAGATTTCAGGGCCGCTGAGTCCGGGCATCACCCAGTCGAGAATGGCAAGGCGCGGCGGGTTCGGGGCTTCGAGTGCGATCCAGGCCGCGTTGCCGTCGTTGGCGACCACCAGTTCGTAATGCGGCGCCAGAGTTTTCTGCAAAACGTTACTAAAGAAAGCGTCGTCTTCGGCGATCAGTAACTTCATAATTCAACTCCAGTTTGCCGCCCGTCAGCCCCGTTGTGAGCCGGCATCGGCGAGAGGCGTTACCGGAGTCGTTGCAGGCGCCATGCCATGCGGGGGGAACCAGTCACGAGGAGCGGCAAGCCATTGAGTTGGAACGAGTTGAGAGCTCAGAGCGAGGAGAAGCGGGATCGCAATTAGACCATGACTACCGTCCGGTTCATGGACGAGTGTCTGGTTGCTGGACGGCAAACACCTTTCATCCGTCTTTTTTGTTTTCGGCATTGTATCCGTTGAAAAGCGTGGAAGCCGATGCGGGAACCGTGCTCACCCTCTTGCACCGGCACTTTCTAGCAGTTGGCACTTCTTCGATCAGATTCACGGAGCAGGAAATGAGCGAGTCGCCCCTCAAAAATATGGAAAATTGGACCTTCCTTAGATGAGCACTCGATCACGGAGCTGAGCAGCTTCGTATCCGATTCGTGGACGCTTGGCAAGATGGTGCACACCGACGCACGCCGGACGCTTGCGCATCCGACGGGGGCGGGGGGGTTTTTGGTTTGCACAGGTCAAGGTCGAAGGGAAACGTCTATCCAGCCTTCTCATCGTCAGCCACCCGCTGAACATGGCATCGCCCAACTATGTAGAGAGTATCCAATTAAGACCACAGACGAAATATTAGGGACAAACAATCCGAGTTTTTCAACCTGCTAGAAGCGGTCTCATAAATGGCGGTTGAACCTAGTTAACTATTTTCGGGGAGGCCATGCGAGGCCGATGGGAACTCAGCGATGCCCCATGGCAACTGGTTGCATGCAAATCTTGCTCAGGCATTTACTACTCGTATCGCAACGCAACCATCGGATCGACCTTCGCAGCGCGGCGAGCTGGCAGGCAGTTCGCGAGGAAGGCCACAGTCCCTAGCAGTGCGGCCACGCCTGCGAAAGTCAGAGGGTCGGTTGCCGTAATCCCAAACAGCATTCCCGAGATGAGCCGCGTCATTCCGAGCGACAGCATGGTGCCTGCCAGGATCCCCATGAGGGCGAGCGCCATTCCCTGCTTCACTACGAGCACGAGTACATCGGGATGCCGGGCTCCCAAAGCCATGCGGATACCGATTTCGTGAGTGCGTTGCGCGACCGAGTAAGACATGACGCCGTAGAGTCCGATGGCCGCAAGCAGCATGGCCACCACGGCAAAGATGGAGAGCAGGAACATGCTGAACTTCCGAGGTTGAACGGAGTTAGCGATGAGATCCTGCATAGTGCGGAGGTTGGCGAGAGGAACATCTTTATTCGCGCTCCAGACCACATTCTGTGCTGCCGAAGTCACGCTCGTGGCGTCAGAGGTTGCGCTCCGTATGGCCACCGACATCGACGGCCATTGCGCCTGGCCGAGCAACTGGTAGATCTCAGAGTGGGGCTCTGCATCGAGCCCGGCATGCCGTACATTACCGACGACACCAATGATCTCCAGCGTCAAGTTTTCCGGGCCGAAATGGGTGAGCTGTTTGCCGATGGGGTCCTGTCCAGGAAAAACGGTTCGCACTAGAGCATCGTTGACCAGGGCTACATTAAGCGAGCTGTTGAGATCGCTCTCGCTGAAGCCGCGGCCTTTCAGCAATGGGATTCTCATCGCACGGAAATAGCCGGGAGTGCTGACACGAACGTCCGCTTCGTAGTCCTTTTCGATTCCGGGAACATTGAAGCTGCGTGAACTATTGCTTCCAGACAGCGGCAACCTGCTGACGGCGCCTACGGACTGCACACCGGGCAACGCCTGAAGGCGCTGCACGACTTGTTGGTAAAACGCGAGTTGGCGGACCGGATCGGTGGAGGATGGAAGTCTAAGGTTGAACGTCAAAAGATGATCTGGATCGAAGCCGACATTAACATCCATGAGCCGGGCAAAACTCTTGATCAATAGCCCAGCCCCAACCAACAGAACTAGCGAGAGTCCAACTTCGGCGATCACCAGAGCGGAACGGGTTCGTCCTCGGTTCGCGGTGCTCCCGCGTTCGCCTTCCTTGAGGAATTCGTTGGGGCTGGATCGCGATGATTGCATAGCGGGGATCAGGCCAAACACAACTCCGGAGACAACTGAGGCCAGGAAACTGAAGGCCAACACTTCTCGGTTGATTCCAATCTGCTTGAACTGACGGATATCCGGCGGACTCAGTGCCAATAGCGACGGAACGGCTAGGATCGCTAATAGAATCCCGAAGACTCCTCCCACTATCGCGAGCAGAACACTTTCGGTAAGCAACTGGCGGAGCAAACGCCGACGGCTCGCTCCCAGAGCCGTTCGTATTGAGATTTCTTTGGCGCGTGCTGTAGCTCGTGCCAGAAGCAGGTTGGCAACGTTCGCGCACCCGATCAGAAGCACGATGCCCACGGTAGTTAAGAGAACGAGCAAAACCGGACGGATGTTACCGACGATATACTCCCGTAGCGGTAGAAGGCTGACGCCGACATCTCCGTTCGAATCCGGATAGAGCTTCTCCAGGCGGCCGCCGATTGTATCGAAGTCCGCGCGGGCCTGTTGCAAAGTGACTGCTGGCTTCAACCGCGCCCAGACATCAAGATAACTTCTGTCCCTGAATTGGCGCGGATCTTTGTCCGGCGCCAGAGGATGAGTGGGCACTCCCCACGGAGAGGGCAGCCACAGCTCGCCGTACCCGTCCGGAGAAAAGTTCGGCGGCATCACGCCGACAACAGTGTACTGCTCCCCATTGAGCCGGATGTCCCGGCCAATAATCGCACGATCTGCAGCAAAATAGCGCTGCCACAGGCCGTAGCCAACCACCACAACGTGATCGTTACCGGGCCGCACGTCGCTCGGTTCCAAACCGCGTCCAAGAATTGGACCTATTCCGAACAAAGGAAAGAAGCCGGGTGTGGTCATCGTGCCTTTGACCGCCTCCGGACGATCTCCCGCCGACAGGCTTCCTTGCCATCCGCGAGACGCCGCCATCTCGACGAAGACCTGGTTTTGTGAGACCCAATCCAGATAGTTGGCAGGAGAGGCGTCGTCGGTCGAAATGCCCTCGAACGTCTGCGATACCCTTACAATTTGATCCGAATCTGGGTAGGCAAGCGGATGCAACAAAACTTGATCGACCACACTGAACACCGCAGTGTTGGAGCCGATCCCCAGCGCCAGCGTGGTCACTGCCACCACCGTAAACCCGACACTCTTAAGGAGCTGGCGCGTCGCATAACGGAGATCCTGAAACAGTCCAGTCATCGCTTTCTCCTTACCCGTACTGCAGAGCTACCGTTCGTGTCGATACCCAAAGGCGAGGCTGGATTCCCCTGCGCAAGGCCGTGAAACCAGGGGCGCACGCACCTGCGGCGGATTTTCGATAAACTCTTCCCGCGTAGGCCGACCGTAACCAGATCGAGCTCTGTCTAAGCAGAACTCTGACCAATCTACTTCAGGATGTAACCCCTTGGTTGCAAAGAAAAAGACGCATACCCGCCGCGGAAGCAAAGCGGAACATTCTGTCCGCCCACGGACAGTCGATGTGCGGAAGCGAACAGAGACAATTACTATCCTGGTTTAGACACCGGTTGAAATGGGGTATCCAACGGTTTTAGGAATTTTGGCTGTTTTCTTTGGGATTATTGGCATAGCCGCCGGGCTGAAGACGTTTTCTCCGGAGCCGCCACCGAAAGGTGGTATGCGCGCGTCCAATGCAAAGATTTCTTTTAAGGAATTCCACCGCCTTAAATCTGCTCAACAGGGTCGGGAATCTATTCTCGCGCAGCGTAAAGCATCATAAATAATTCGTCGCTGCTCCAATCCTTTACGTCGGCCAACCTTCCGCTGGCTTCTTTTTGGAGAGGGATTTCCTTACAAGGTCTTTCCGGGGTTTATCGACAGTTGTATCGTTGGACAATATCAGGGTTTTGTGCCTATTCCCCAGATCCATCCTTTGTCACGTTCCACGGTGACCTGAACGTCCGAATAGCCTGCTTCGGCAAAGAGTTCGCGATGCTGATCGACGCCCAAAAGTGTCATTCCTGTTCGTGAGGTGTATTTTTCGGCCAGCTTTGCCACAGTGGTGCTCGCTTCTTTATAGACCTCCGCGATGACGATGAGCTTGCCTCCGGTCTTCAAGACTCTGAAGACTTCGCGCATATCCATGGGCAAGTTGGGCCACCAAAAGTGAGTCTCCACTGCGGTTACCAGATCGAACATTCCGGCCGGAAAGGGAAGCTGAGACACGGAACCATGGTAAACCTCAACCCGCCCCTCATTGACCCCGCGTGCATTCGTTCTCTTGCTCACGGCGACACTTTGCTCGGAATGATCAATGCCGTAGACTTTTCCTTGCGTAGCCTTGGCCGCTAACTTGCTGAGTGTCCTGCCACCACCACAGCCTACATCGAGAATGGTGTACTGCTTCTCAATGGAAACCTGCCCCAACCCCCAGTCCGTCACCTTGGAATGCCGCGAATTCATGTTCCATAAAGCTAATCGGCCCAGCCATCCTCTTGGCTCTTGACACTGGCTCACCCGTCCGCCGGACGCAATCGTTCTCATGCGGCCAGTCTAATGCGGACTGCTGAGTTGAGCTAGCAGGAGGCATTGGTAAAGAGAAGCTGGCTCAGGACCAGAGAACTCTCGTGTTTCCACAGGCGAAACTGTTAAGAAGAACTCATGCGTGGAAAAGACGAGCAACAACTGGATGTCTTCAGCTATGTCAGCCCGGAGCAGCGAGTGCCGCAGGACCACCCGTTGCGGTCGCTGCGCTCCATGACCGATGAGGCATTGCGAGATTTGCAGCCACGGTTCAACAAGCTGTATGCCAAAACTGGACGCCCCCCGATTGCGCCGGAGAAGTTATTGCGGGCGCTGCTGCTGCAAGCGCTGTACTCGGTGCGCAGCCAGCGCATGTTAATGGAACAGCTCGACTGTAGTTCTGCGTGTAAATAGCCTCGCCGCGACGGGAGAGGGGACCGCTCAAATTGCGGCAGCTAAACCGGCTTGCTTTCTTCTTCGATCTTCATTTTCGACAACATCTGGTAGATGGTGGCGCGGCCGATGCCGAGAATCTCCGCGGCACGGGCCTTGTGTCCGCCCACCGCTTCGAGAACGTGAAGAACGTGGCGTTTCTGCATTTCTTCCATGGAGAGGAGGGGCTCGGTCGAAGTGGTTCCGAGGCTTACGGGAGCGCGCAGATTCTCCGGCAGATCAGAGCCATCGATGAGGTTCCCCTCCGCCATCATGCAGGCGTTTCCAATGACATTTTCCAGTTCGCGAATATTGCCCGGCCACTGATATGCCGCCATAACAGTCTGAGCCCGCCGGGTGAGGCCGAAAATCGGCTTGCCATACTCGGCGGCAAATTTTTCCACAAAGTGTCTCTGCAGCAACGGCAAATCCTCGCGACGGCTGGCCAGACTGGGAAGCGTGATTTCCACGATCGCCAGGCGGTAATAGAGATCTTCGCGGAATTGTCCCGAGCGCACCATCGCCTTCAGATCGCGATGCGTCGCCGCCACTACGCGGACATCGATGCTGCGCGGCGTAACCGAGCCGACGCGCTGCACCTGACGATTCTGCAGGACCCGCAACAGCTTGGCTTGCGCGCTGGGAGAGAGTTCGCCGATTTCATCGAGAAAGATGGTTCCACCGTCGGCATGCTCGAACAGTCCGGGCTTATCCTGCAGGGCGCCGGTAAAGGCTCCGCGAACGTAGCCGAACAGTTCGCTCTCCAGAAGATTTTCCACCAGCGCCGAACAATTGCAGACGGCAAATTTGCCCTTCGATACGGGGCTGCGGCGGTGCAGCGCCTGCGCCACAAGCTCTTTGCCGGTGCCGGTGGCGCCGGTCACCAGCACAGTCCGGAAGTGCGCGGCAATTCGGCGAATTCTGGCGAAAACATCAAGCATCAGCGGGCTCCGGCCAACCAAGCCCTCGAACTGGTAGGCGTCCAGAAGCTCGCGATCGAGCCGCAAAGTGGCCCGCCGCCGCGCGGCATCGCCCAGCAGCCCAGAGATGCGGGTCCGAAGTTTTTCGACGTCGAGCGGCTTGGTCCAATAGTCGGACGCACCTTTCTGAATGGCCTCGACGGCGGATTCGGGGGAGTAATGACTGGTGAGCAAAATCACGTCGGTGACGGGATCGAGCGTGACGATGCGCTCCAGAATCTCAATGCCGCTTTGATGGGGCATGATGAGGTCAAGCAGGACCACCCGGGGACGGATCTTTTGAAAGGTTGCGAAGCCCACCCGCGGATCGACGGCGGTGAGGACTTCAACATCCATCGGTTCGAGCGCTGCGCGAACCAGCTCTAAGTTCTCCGCGCTGTCGTCGATCGCCAGTAATGTAAGTGCTTTCGGCTCGCTCATTGGACGCTCCTGGCCGCGAGCTCATTCAGCGGCGCGGCGGAGGATGCGATGCGGACGAGCAAATCGAGAGGAGTTCGGCGATAGAGCCGCGCAGAAAAACACTTTTCGCAGATTCGGTGGATCGATGATACCGCGCTACCGAACATCTGGAATCCCTCCCTGCAATGCGCGAACGCAAGCAACGCCGTGCGCTGAGCCGGGGCGAAAGCCACTTTCACTCCCCAAATCGCGAGCTTCCCACCGCAGGGAAAAAGCCTTGTGGCCAGCTTACAGCAGAATGGACGGCTGGAGTCAAGCGCGAAGGCGGCGGAGATGCTTGACCAGAATGGTGACCGAAGCGAGCCATCGAAATCTGAATTGACCGAGCGCTATGTAAAGTTATTTCATCGTCTAAATCTCAGATGGGCAAAGTAACCGGTTACTTACTTTGTCGGAGATCGAGTGCTGGGTTCTACAGATCGGACAGAATCTAGAAATCAGACACCTGCACCCCACTCCCTGCTTATTCGGAATTTAACGAAATGCCGATAAGTTGCTAAGGGCAAGCCACTTGGCGGATGGCGTTCCACTGTCCTCGGTTTGGAACGCCCAATGCATTCTCGAAAGGTGCCGCTTCGGCGGCGCCCTCCCCAAAACTTTGAAATGCGAGGGGAAACAACCATGCGACTCCAAACTCTAGCGAAGATACTCATTGCCGTAATGATGGGCATGTTACCTGCGACGGCACAACAGTCGGTCTCGGCGCCCGTGGCCGCGCGTGCAGTCCAGAATTACGCGCGCTTGCCGCTGACCTTCGAGGCAAATCAGGGGCAGACCTCCAGCCAGGTGAAATTTCTTTCTCGTGGGAATGGATACACCGCATTCCTGACGGCCGGGGGAATGGTCTTGAATCTCCGCACTTCGGTAGAGCCGGTTGGGCAAGCGAACTCTGCGGCTGCGAGCGCGCAGGCGACCAGCACGACGCTGCAGTTTCGGCTGCTCGGCGCCAACCAGAATCCGAGCGTCGTGGGTGAGGAGCAGCAACCGGGCCGCGTGAATTACTTTCTCGGCAACGACCGTTCAAAGTGGCACACCAACGTGCCGACTTACAGACAGATTCGATACAAGAACGTCTATCCCGGAATCGATCTGATTTACTACGGCAATCATCAGCAACTCGAATATGACTTCGCCATCGCGCCGGGAGTTGATTCGCGGCAGATTCAATTTGAAATCCGGGGCGCCAACCAGGTTTCGCTGGACGAGCAAGGAAACTTGGTGCTGGCCACCAACGGGGCGAAGCTCCACTTTCAAACTCCGGCGGTCTATCAGGAATCGAAGGGGCAGCGCGTGCCGGTGGTTGGCAGTTATGTGATGAAGGATTCTTCCCACATCGGTTTTCAGCTTGCAGACTACGACTCGAGCAAACCACTGGTGATCGATCCGGTGCTGGTGTACTCCACTTATTTGGGGGGAAGCGGCACCGATCAGGCTTCGGGCATCGCCGTCGATGGCAGCGGCAACGTTTATATCACGGGCTACACGACTTCGGCGAACTTTCCCTTGGCTGCGCTGGGCTCGCTGCCCAGCGGTGACAACCACGTTTTCGTGGCCAAGCTGAATGCGAGCGGATCGAATCTGGATTACGCCGACTACCTCGGGGGCAACAGCCAGGATTACGGCATGGCGCTGGCGCTCGACAGCGCCGGCGAAGTTTATGTAACCGGCAGCACCATGTCGAGCAATTTCCCGACGGTGAATGCGTATCAATCGCAACTGGCGGGGCCCTACAACGGATTTCTCACCAAGATTTCGGCGGATGGATCGTCGGTGATGTACTCGACCTATCTCGGTGGAAACAGCTTCGATCAGCCCACCGGCATTGCCCTTGACAGCGCCAACGAAGCCTATGTCGCCGGCTATACCATGTCGACGAATTTTCCCACTGCCAACGCTTACCAGAGCACCGCATTGGCAAACCAGGGCGGTGAATATGGCGACTACGGTTTTCTGACCAAGTTCAGCTCGGATGGATCTTCGCTGGTCTATTCGACTTATTTCGCGGGCAATACCAACGTCGTCCAGAACTGCGGCAGCCCTTGCTATCCCGCGCCCTACAACGCGATCAGCGCAATCGCCGTGGATGCAAACGGTAACGCTTACCTTACCGGCAGCACGAACACATCGAACTTCCCGGTCACTGCGGGCGCATACATTACCAGCAACCCCACCCAATACGACGCCACCCTGGGATTCGTGAGCAAGTTCGGCAGTGCAGGCAGTCTTGAGTACTCGACCTATTTTTACGGATCGAGCGGAAACTCGCTCAGCATGTCGGCAATCGCCGTCGACTCGACCGGCTCGGCCTATGTGACGGGCGCGGCGCAAAGTGATGGAACCTTTCCGGTGACTTCCACCAGCATCTGCGATCCCAACACCTACGGATTTTCGTGCAGCTACGCCTTTGTCACCAAGTTCGATCCGGCGGGAGCCACGTTGACCTACTCAACATTTCTTGGGCTGTACAACTACGCCACCCCGCAGGCGATTGCCCTCGATGCGAGCGGCGATGCCTACGTGCTGGCGGCGGTAAACGGCGGCGGATACCAGGCGGTCAACCCGATCGAGTCGTACAGCAGCGGCTCGGACCTGCTGGTGGTGGAGATTGATCCGGCGGCCACTACGCAACTTTTCTCCACTTACCTGGGCGGAAGCGGAGACGACTACCCAGCCGGTTTAGCCCTCGATTCCGAGGGCAACATTTACCTGGATGGCTCGACCACGTCGTCGGATTTTCCCACGACCGAGGGATCTCTGCAGGACCAACTCGGCGGAGGCACCGATGCTTTTGTGATGAAGATTGGTGCGGCCTCGGCGCCGTTTGTTTCGCTGAGCCCCAGTGGGTTGCAGTTTGCGGCTTTGGCGATCGGCTCGACCAGCCGGCCGCAAACTGTAACGCTGCGCAACATGGGCAGCGAAGCCATGTCGATCGATTCGATCACGGCTTCCGGAGATTTTGCGGAGACCAACACCTGCGGAAGCAGCGTGGCGGCGGCGGGAAGCTGCACGCTTTCGATCACGTTCACTCCTACGGCCGCGGGTGCAAGCAATGGATCGGTTGCGATTGCGGATAATGCGGCGGGATCTCCGCATTCCATCATCCTCTATGGCGTTGGCGAAAGCAGCAGCGGCCCCGCCGCGGTCCTGATGCCTAGCGCCCTCGCATTCTCGAGCGTTCCTCTGGGCCGGTCCGGGATTGCGCAAACGGTGACGCTGACCAACGGCGGAAACGCTTCGTTGAGCGTCAGCTCCATTCAGACTTCGGGCGATTTCTCGCAAACCAACAACTGCGGAAGCACGCTGACCGCGGGCGCCAGCTGTTCCATCAACGTGGTGTTCACTCCAACCGCGGCGGGGGCCCGCAGCGGCAGCTTAACCGTTGCCGACAATGCGGCGGGCAGTCCGCAGAGCTTGAGCCTGAGCGGAACAGGCGCGGCGGCAAACCTGGTGTTTTCGCCCAGCGCCGTAACCTTCTCAAATGTGATGCTGGGATCAAGCGCGTCGCAGGCGGTCACGCTAGCGAACGCCGGCAACGCCGATATCGACCTCAACAACATACAAATCACGGGAGGGTTCGTACAAACCAACAACTGCCCGGGCCTGCTGGTGGCCGGGGGGAATTGCACCATCAACCTGTCGTTCACACCGAGCACAACGGCTACAAGCAGCGGTAACCTGACGGTCGTGTATGGAGCGCAGAATACGCTGTTAACCATGAGCATCTCCGGAAATGGCGCCGTGGCGGATCTGGTGGTCACGCCGACCAGCATCACCTTCTCCAGCGTAGCTCTGGGGCTCACCAGCAGTTCCCAGACCGTGACCCTGAGCAATACGGGCAACGGATCGTTGACCGTCAGCAATCTTCAGATCACGGGCAACTATAAACAAACCAATAACTGCCCGGCGACGCTGGCCGCCGGCGCCAGCTGCGCCATCAGCGTGGTATTCACGCCCACCGCGACCGGAACCGCCAGCGGCAGCCTGAGCGTCAGCGATAGCGCGGGCGCCTCCCAGACGGTGAGCTTGTCGGGAACCGGAGCCGATTTCACTCTGTCAACTACAACCAGCTCGAACACCATTCAGCCGGGAGCAAGCGCGACTTACACCCTATCGGCATCCGCGGTGGGAGGATCGTTCAACAACCCGGTGACCCTTGGTTGCAGCGGATTGCCGGCGGAGGCAACGTGCAGCTTCTCGCCCAGCACGGTAACTCCTGGCTCCACCAAGGCAACGACAACCCTGACCATCACGACCACCAGCTCCATCGCTGAAGATATGCCGGCCATTCCTTCGCGGCAGAAGCCGGCGGGGCAGATCTGGATGCAGTTGCAAGGACTGGGAGTGGTCGGAATGGTGCTGGCGAAGCGAGGCAAGCGCTCCAAGCGGGCGGCGATCTTGATCCTGCTGGCCTTGATGGTTCTGGGCATGATCTTCATGTCCGGTTGCGCTGGTGGAACGGGAATTGCCCCGAGCCAGACCTCGACCACGCCGCAGTCGTACACGATCACCGTGACCGGCACTTCCGGATCGCTGCAGCACTCGGTAACGGTAACCTTGACTGTGGAATAGCCCCGGCGCTGACCTAAGTGGCGAAGTTAGTCGCCCCACCCCCGCTTAGGTCAGCCCTCCTCCAACTACGTTATTAGGTCGGCTATGCCCTTGTTAAGGATGACTTAGGTAATTAGCATCTTCTAAATTTCCGTGCGATGTTGAGGAAAATACAACCACAAATAGTAGGTATTCTTACAAATGCGCTCTCAGTCCCATCTGTTGGTGACTGGAACCATCTTGGTCGCGGACGATCAGGCAGCGAACCGAGAACTGCTCGATGAGTTCCTCTCAGCACAAGGCTTCACCGTGATTACCGCCGCCGACGGCGCTTCCGCGCTGGAAGCACTGGCCCACCATCAAATCGACCTGGTGCTGCTCGACGTCATGATGCCGAAGCTGAGCGGCTTCGAGGTGTGCGAAAGGATCAAGAACGCGGGAGAAACGGAACTGATTCCAGTGGTGCTGATCACGGCGCTCTCCGATAAAGACGATCGCCTCAAAGGGATCAGCGTGGGCGCAGATGACTTCCTCACTCGTCCCGTCGATTTGAGCGAGTTGCTGGCGCGCGCGCGCTCGCTCTTGAAGTTGAAACACCGTACCGACGAACTGGAGCGCGCCGAGTCGGTTCTATTTTCGCTGGCGCGAAGCATTGAGAGCAAAGATCCCTATACTCACGGTCATTGCGAGCGCTTGTCCGACTACTCGGTGAATTTGGCCCGTCAAGTAGGTTTGTCGCCGGAAGAGATTACCGCTTTGCGCCGGGCCGGCGTGGTTCACGATATCGGCAAAGTTGCGGTTCCCGACGCGATTCTGCTAAAGCCGGGGCGGCTCACCGAGGACGAATGGAAGGTTATCCGCCAGCACCCGATCGTGGGCGAGCGGATCTGCGAGCCCTTGAAATCCTTCCGCCTGGTTCTGCCCATCATCCGGCACCATCACGAAAAATATAACGGCATGGGTTATCCCGATGGCTTGCGCGGCGAGGCCATCCCCACGGGTGCGCGAATCCTGCAAATTGTGGATGTTTTCGATGCGCTGACTACGGAGCGTCCCTATAAGCGGGCGCTTCCCATGGAGGAAGCTTTGGCGGTGATGCGGGAGGAAGTCGGTAAAGGCTGGTGGGATGCAAAGATTTTTCAGCACTTCGAAGCGCTGATCAGGCGGGATGCGGAGAATTCGCGCCAGAGCCATGCCGCCGGCAGATAGGCGGAAAACCTGGCTCCGCGGGGAACTTCGGGCCGCCGGCAAATTCAAAGGACGGGGGAGAGAACGAACCCACGACACGGACTTCCGTATGATGCGGGGAAAGATCGGACGATGGGCTTCCAAAACCGCGCCCCGGTTTTATCTTTTCTTAGTGGTGCTGATGCTGTTGCCCATCAGCATCTTCGCTTACACGGTGGCGAATATGCTGCGCCGGCAGGCCATGCGGCAGGCGGCCACGGAGGGATCGCAGATCGCGCGAGTTTCCTCGGAATTGCTGGCAGAATATTTCCGGCAAAGCAGCGCATTTCTCCAGTCGATTGCCACCCGCCCGGCCTTCGCGCGAGCCTGGGAAAAAAGCGATAGAGAATCATTGCAGGCAGAGCTGCAACAGGCCAGCAGCTTACGCCCGGATTTTCAATTTTTCAGCGTCTTCGATCTCGCCGGTAGGCTGCGCGGGATCTATCCCCCTGAACCGGCGCTGCTCAATCACAATTTCGCCTTTCGGGATTGGTATAAGGGCCTGACGCGGACCAAGAAGCCTTATGTTTCCGATGTCTATCGGACTGCGATTCCGCCATTTCCTCTGGTCACCGCCATTGCCGTTCCTCTTAAAGACGATTCCGGCAGGATCACCGGCAGTTTGGTGGCGCCATTTTCCATCGACTCCCTCAATCGGCGGTTGGGAGAAACCGAATTCGACGGGGGCTGGACGATTTCGATGGTCGACCAGGATGGACACCTTTCCGCCCGGCCCAACATCAATTCGTTCTCGCCGCCGGTAGATCTGAGCAGGTATGGGCCGGTGAAGCTCCTGCTCGGGGGACGATCGGGCTCGGGCATATTCACCCGCGACGGGACCCGGTTTTTCGCCGGCTACCAGCCCATCGAAGTGTGGGGCTGGGGAGTCCTGGTGGAAAAGCCGGCCGCCGCGCTCGAACAAAGCCTCTGGGCGGTGGAGCGCGGGGTCTGGCTGCTCGGATTCGTATTCCTTGTTCTGGGACTTGGGGTCAGCACTTTCATGGGGTGGCTCTATTCGCAATTCGACAAGGGAAATCGCTTCATTGAATTATCCATGGACATGTTCTGTGTGGCTGGCTTCGATGGCTACTTCCAAAGTGTGAATCCGGCGTTCGAGAAGATCCTCGGCTTTACGGCAAAAGAGATGATGGCCACGCCCTATGTGGGATTTGTGCATCCCGAGGACCGCGAGGCCACGCTGCGCGAGAGCAGCCGACTGGAAACGGGCGAAGTCACTTTTGCCTTGGAAAACCGATACCTATGTCAGGACAACACCTACAAATGGATCCTGTGGAATGCGGTGTCGGTGCCGGAGAAATCGCTCATTTACGCAGTGGGGCGCGACATCACCGGGCGGAAACGGGTGGAGGAGGAACGGCAGAGGTTCGCCCTTGAACTGGAAAACACAAATGCCGAACTGGAAATACGCAACCAGGAAGCGGAGCGGGCCACAAAATTGAAGAGCAAGTTTCTGGCTAACATGAGCCATGAGTTGCGCACTCCGCTGAACGCCATCATAGGATTTTCCGATCTTCTGGCCGAGGGAACGGCAGGAAAGCTCAATGCCAAGCAGGAGCGTTTTGTAAATCACATCAAGCAAGGCTCGCACCATTTGCTCCAGCTCATCAATGACATACTCGATCTTTCCAAGATAGAAGCCGGGCAACTCGAGCTGCGCTGCGAAGACTTTCTGGTCGGGGAGGCGCTGCCCGAAGTCCTTTCGAACATTCGGCCGCTGGCGATGGTCAAGAACATTGAGGTGCGGCAGAAGGTGGAGATCGAACACGCGGTTTTCGCCGACCGGGTCCGGTTCAAACAGATTCTCTACAACTTGCTCAGCAACGCGGTGAAATTCACGCCGAAAGGCGGGAAGATCGAGGTGGTGTGCACCGAACAAGGGGACTGCGCGAGCATCTCCGTGGCCGATACCGGCATTGGAATTCGCGCGGAGGATCAGTCCGTGATTTTTGAGGAGTTCCGCCAGGTTGACGATCCGCCGGGGGAAACGCACGAGGGAACAGGATTGGGCTTGGCCATTACCAAGCGCCTGGTGGAGCAGCAGAAGGGACAAATTGTTCTTGAAAGCGCTCCCGGAAAAGGCAGCCGCTTTACCTTCACCATGCCGCTGGGCGGGCAAACGGCGGGCGATCGGCCGGTGAGCAAACCGGCCACAGAGAGTCCGCGCGCGTCTGCGGTGGGCAAGCCGCTGATCATGATTGTCGACGACGAAGGTCCGGCCAAGGAGCTTCTGGCCAGCTATCTCAGCCCCGATTACCGGATTGTAACCGCCAGTTCGGGCGCGGAAGCTCTGGAGAAGGCACAGCTTCTCCGTCCGGATGCCATCACCTTGGATGTGCTGATGTCGGGCGGCAACGGCTTTGAAACCCTGGCGCGTCTGCGGCAGACGCGGGAATTCGCCGGCACACCTATTATTATCGTCTCGATTGTCGATGAGCAGCGGGTGGGATTCGCACTGGGAGCGGCGGATTATCTGATCAAGCCCATTCGCAGGCCGCTGCTGCTTGAAACCCTGCGCAAGCATGTGCCCTCGCAACCCGACGACGACGATTCGATCCTGCTGGTGGACGATGACCCGAAAACCCTGGAGCTTCTGAGCGAAACGTTGCGCTCTGCGGGATACGAGACGCAGAGCGTGCAGAGCGGCGAGAGAGCCCTGGAAGTGCTCTCCTCGAAAATGGTGAGCGCGGTCATGCTGGATTTGTTGATGCCGGGAATGGATGGTTTCGAGGTTATTCAGCACCTCCGGAAGGAACCCACATTGAAAAATTTGCCCATTTTTGTGATGACCGGCAAAACCTTGACCAGCGAAGAGTCGTCGCTTCTCGCCCAGGAAACGCAGGCGCTGTTTCACAAAAGTGGGGCGTGCCGCGAGCAGTTGATCAGCGAAGTGGGGCGCGTGCTGCAAGCGCGCAAGCGGGCCGCAGCTGCCGGAAACACCTAGGTTCGACGCGAAACCCTCCCCGAGCTATGGTTGGATGGCCAGTGAAAACGGGTTCGCGACCCGCAGCCCGTCCATCCCCCGGCCGGTTTGCCTATCCTCTGCGAAGAGTGCGTCCGATGCAGCCGGTCCCGCCTGGGGAAATCACCCGCGGCCATGCGCCCCTGGGAAAAAAAGGTTTGGCACTGGGCATGTCATCCCTTCTGCCTTCCTTCCGCCCCGGGGGTCGAATAACTCATTCCGATTATTGACCCTCCACGGTTGACTCACGGTAATCGCGAGCCTCGGGGGCGGCGCAAGCAATTTCCGAGATCACAAGCTGTGGTTGCCGCCTTCCGATGCGCGCATTCCGGAGAGACACCATCGTCGTGGGAGCGGGAGAATACGTGAGGTTTTCGAAAGCTTTGAGGTATTGCTTGTTGTTGGTCTTTTCAGCGGCAACCAGCCAGGCACAACAAATTACCGCCAACATTCGTGGAACCGTGACCGACACCAGCGGAGCCGTGGTGCAATCGGACCTGGTAAGCGCCCAGGACATCGAAACCGGACTCGCACGCAGCACCGCCTCCGATCAAAACGGCAGCTATTTGCTGCTCGAACTGCCCGTCGGACACTATCAACTCGAAGTTGTGGCCAAGGGATTTCTCTGGACGTAAACCAGACCGCGACGATTGCTGTGCGTTTGCAAGTTGGTTCGGAGACCCAGCAAGTCGAAGTCAAGGCAAATGCCACGCTCGTGCAAAACACGTCGAGCAGTCTCGGCGAGACCGTGATGCAGCGAGAGATTCTCGACTTGCCGCTGGACGGGCGCAATTTTTCTCAGCTCGGAGTGCTGCAACCCGGGGGGGGTGCCGCTGATCCCCGGACTTCTCGAAGCCGGCGGCCCGGCGCGGCCGAATCAGGCCTACGCGGTCGATGGCCAGCGGCCGGAGTCGAACAATTTTCTGATCGACGGCGCCGACAACGTTAGCGCGGTAGACGGTGGATTCGTGCTCAAGCCGCCCATCGACGCTATCGAAGAGTTCCGCATCATGACGCATAACGCCAACGCGGAGTTTGGGCGCAACACCGGCTCAACCACCAATATCATCACGCGCAGCGGGACCAATTCGTTTCACGGCGCCCCTTTGGGAGTTCTTGCGCAACGATGCCATGGATTCCTCGGACTATTTCACCCGGTCGGTTCAGCCCTTGAAGCAAAATCAATTCGGCGCGACCTTCGGCGGCCCGATCATGAAAGACAAGACTTTTTTCTTCGGATATTACGAGGGCTTTCGCAATCGGCAAGGCGAATCCGTACCCGCCACGGTGCCTTCCGCCGCCGAGCGGAAGGGCAACTTTGGCCAAGAGTGTACGGCCGGTTTCAACCAGTCCGGCATGTGTCGCAACGCGCAACAACAGCTCACGTTTTTGGGAACTCCCGTGCCCTTTAACCAAATGACGCTGGTTACTCCCATTAATCCGATTGCCACCAGCGTGCTGCCTTTTTACCCTCTGGCCAACAGCGGCGCAAACGGATACATCGGCACCCAGGCCTTGGCGGAAAACAACGATCAGTTCGGGGTGCGCGTCGATCACTATCTTTCCCCCGCCAACACGCTGAATTTTCGCTACATGTACAGCGCCGGCCCCACCACCGATCCGCTTTCTCCGGTGGGTGCGAATGTGCCCGGTTTTCCCGTCGGCGAGTACGATCGCGCGCAGAATTTTGTTTCGCAGGAGACGCACCTGTTCTCGCCGAAACGATCGGGGTGGCCCGGTTCTCCTTTCTGCGCAATACGTTCCTGCTCGACGAGCACTTGAATCACGAGTCGCCCTCGGATCTGGGTTTCGAATACGCACCCACTTTGCCGCTGGCCGCCGGGCCGCCATTCATTGAAGTCGGGGGCTACGCTTCGGTCGGCGATCCCATCACCGGCCCGCGTTACACCTATCAGAACACCTTCGATGTTTCCGCTTCGCTGAGTCGGATTCACGGCCGCCGCGACTTCAAATTCGGCGGTGGTTATCGCCGTGACCAGATCAACGCTTTGCAGGGAATCGCGAGCAACGGATTTTTTGTATTCTCCACATTTCCCTACAGCGACGGCTTCGCCAGCTTCCTTTCCGGCAATCCGGTCGTGTTCTTGCAAGGTGGGGGGAATTTCAGCCGCGAAATCCGCGACCGGGCGGTCGACGCGCATGCGCAAGACACATACAAAGCAACTCGCCGTCTGACGTTGAATTACGGTCTTCGCTACGAACTGCCTTTCCCGGCGACCGAGAACCACAACGAAGTCAATCTCTTCGTCCCCGGGGCTCAGTCGAAGGTCCTGCCCACCGCGCCTCGCGGGCTTCTTTATCCCGGGGATTCAGGCGTGCCCGCCGGACCTATTGCCACGCAAACAACCGCATTCGCTCCGCGCGCGGGCCTGGCCTGGGATGTGCGCGGCAACGCCAAGACTGTGCTCAGCTCTTCCTATGGAATTTTCTACGAGCCTTACTACACGGGAGAAGGCGGCCCATTGCAAGATCCGGTGAGCTCGC
>JASHRB010000485.1 GCA_030037575.1 Candidatus Sulfotelmatobacter sp.
TGCTGAGGCCAGCGCTTACCTCGAAGACAAATGGCTGGTCACGAATCGCCTGCTTTTCGAACCCGGTCTGCGCTTCGATGAAGACCAGATCGTACGCACGCCCCTCCTGTCACCGCGCCTGGCAGCAACTTATGTTCTCGATGACGAGGCCAACACCAAACTTTCCGCCGGGATCGGAATCGTCTATGACACCACCACCTTGGGAATCATCCAGCAGCCGTATGAAGGCGAGCGCCTTGATTATTTTTTTAATTCCTCCATGCAGCCGACGAACCAGAGTGGAGGGCCAATCGCCGCGCCTGCCGCAGTGCCAACCACTTTTGCCATCGATCGCACGCGTCTGGCTGCCCCGCGCTATGTGAATTGGAGTCTCAGCTTCGAAAAGAAATTGCCTTATGCAGTTTTTCTAAAGCTGGAATTTCTTGAGAAACGCGGCGTTCACGGCTTCGCCTACAACACCGTCGATGGCGCCGTCGACGGTGACTTTCTTCTCGGTAATGCCCGGGACGACCGCTATGACGCTTTTCAGATCAGCGCGCGCCATCGTTTCCACAAGTACTATGAGATCTTCGGCGCCTACACCCGCTCCACTGCGCATACCAATCAAGTCTTCGATTTCAGTCTGGATGTGCCGCTGCTGACTCCGCAGTTGCCCGGCCCCTATCCCTGGGACGCCCCCAATCGTTTTGTCGGATGGGGCATCCTGCCGTTTTTTCGATTGCCCATCTTGCACAAAGTCGATCTCGTTTATTCCACCGAAGCCCGTACCGGCCTTCCGTTTTACGCCACCACCGATCAGGGCGAAATCTATCCCGGCGATCCTCCCGGCAAACTTCGCCTTCCCACCTATTACACGATTAATCTGCAATTCGAGAAACGTTTTCACCTTTTTGGACGCTATTGGGCCTTACGCGGCGGCTTCGAC
Organism: Candidatus Sulfotelmatobacter sp.; assembly: GCA_030037575.1. Taxonomy (GTDB): domain Bacteria; phylum Acidobacteriota; class Terriglobia; order Terriglobales; family Acidobacteriaceae; genus Sulfotelmatobacter. Next base: position 926 of record JASHRB010000485.1, read on the forward strand.
AACGTCACCAATCACGGCAATGCCGCCCTCGCCAACGGAGTGCTCGATTCGGCCCATCCCTTTCCAACCTTCATCGATTACAACAGCCGCGCCTTCACCAGCCGCATCCGGTATTTGGGGAAAGACTGAGCGCCCTCCGCCTGTTATCCTGAGAAAGCCTCTTTTGCGCAGCCAGGGATCCGGGCGAAGCGAACCTTTTGGCGGCGCCATATGCGCGCGTCTGGCCGGCATCCTGAGCCCGATCCACAATGCCCAGCATGTGCAATCCGCCCTCCGTTCCAGATCGAGAAGCAGATGGAAACTTTTTTGGCCAACAGGCAAAAATCACTGCATCCTTGTCGCCGCGAATAGCATTAAAATAGTTAAAGGAGTAATTTCCGTTGGCCAAGTTTGAAGAATGCCTCCAGCGACTAGAGACCATCGTTCAGGAGCTGGAAAAAGGCGAAGTGCCCCTCGAAAAGAGCCTCACGCTCTTCGAGGAGGGCATGAATCTCTCTTCCGCCTGCCGCAAGGAACTGGAGCAGGCTGAAGGTAAGGTCGAGATTCTGCTTAAGAAAAACGGGAAGCTCCAGGCTGAACCCTTTGAGCCTTCGATCGAGAAAGCTGCACGCAAGTAGGAGCAGCCCATCCTTCAAGCGCTCGTGAAATTGGCAATGTCTGTGGAGTAAGTGGTTCCGTACCCTTCCCCCGCAGCCCGAGTCCGCCGTTTGTGACGGTTTTTGAGGAGGACCTATGGGCTTCAACGTAGTCGTGGTAGAGAGCGATTCCAGGGTGGTCAAATCCCTTTCGTCTGGCTTCCACTTTGTGCATGTCAGCCGCTCGGGCGAAGAGCTTCGCGAGCGAGTCGCCCGAAGCCGGCCGGAGGCTGTGATTCTTGATATGGAACAGTCTCGTCTGAGCGATGTGCGAAACCTGCGGCGCGATTTTCCTGCGCTGCCGATCCTCTGCACTCATCGCGTGCCTGATGAAGAATTGTGGGTAGCCGCGCTGGAGGCCGGTGCCAGCGACCTTTGCAGCACAGAAGACGTTCCAAGCGCGTTGGCTTCCGTGCTACGAAGTTCCGCTGCAGCGACAGCCGCGGTGGCATAGCCCACATCGCGGCATACCGTGAACGAGGACGCCGATGGCGTCCTCGTTTTGTCATCCTGTGGAAGCTTGTTATGCGCGGCGAAGGACTTCGCCGCGGGAAGCATCGCGGTTTGGGCAACGCCTTCCTCACGCGTCTGGCTCGCTTCCCGGCTCGAACTGCATCCCGGCCAATTTGGCCTAATTAACGCTTCCCCTCGGCCCTCTTGCTATACTCACTCCTCAATGCTGCAACCAACTCTTGAACAAGGCCGCGCACTCACCGATGCTGCGCTCGACCGGCTGATTCCAGCGGAAACACAAGACCCGGTCTCCATTCATAAAGCCATGCGGCACAGTGTGTTTGCCGGAGGCAAGCGGTTGCGGCCGGTGCTCTCGATGGAAGCCGGACGCATGATCGCAGGCGGGTTGCCGAAGAGAATCGAAGAACTCGGAGCCGCTCTGGAAATGCTGCACACCTATTCGCTGATTCATGACGATCTTCCGGCGCTTGATAACGACGATCTTCGTCGCGGTCAGCCCACCTGCCACAAGGTTTTTGGCGAGGCCATCGCCATTCTCGCCGGAGACGCGTTGCAAACCCAGGCTTATGAAGTTCTTTCCCGGCTCGCCTGCGCCGCCGAATCACGCGTCCGCATCATCGAAGAAATCGCCCGCGGTGCCGGTACAATCAACGGCATGATCGGCGGCCAGGTCGTCGACCTCGAAGCCGAACGCACTCAGCCCACGCCGCAAATGCTCGAATACATTCACCGCTCGAAAACGGCCGCGCTCATCACCGCAAGCGTGGTCAGCGGCGGTCTCTACGCCGGAGCGAAAGATGGGCAAATAAAAA
>JASHRB010000486.1 GCA_030037575.1 Candidatus Sulfotelmatobacter sp.
GAGGGTCTGCACCGCTAAACGAGTCGGCTGTGTTCAGATGTAGTAGCTCGAACTCGACCTCACAGTACATCCTTGGCAAGGCTGCCTGTCGGGAGACGGATCGGTCTCCGATTCGGGGATTGTGTAATGGCCAGAATAATTTGTGACCTAAGATGTGATCTCTGTTCATTCATCGCGGAGCGCTACTGCCGGATAGACTTTCGTAGCCTGCCTAGCAGGCAAGTAGCTCGCGGACAATGCCACTAGCCCGAGCGTAAATACGGCGACTGACCCAGCGACTGGATCAGCGGCTCTGACGCCGAAGAGTTGAGAGGCTAGTAAGCGATTTACGCCGAATGACACGGCCACGCCTCCTACAATTGCGCTTGCAGTCAATATCGCCGTTTGTCGTAAAACCAATTTGAGGACATCCCCTGCCGTTGCGCCGAGAGCCATGCGAATTCCAAATTCGTGCGTTCGCTCTGTCACAAAATAACTCATCACTCCATAGATTCCGATCGCAGCCAACATCATGGCCAGTGCTGTGAATAAACCAAGGACTGTGGCACTAAACCGTCTGGGCGCAAACCAATTCGCAAGCCGCTCATTCATGGTTTGAACCGAGTAGATTGGTTGATCAGGCGCGGCCTCTGCTAACGTGCGGCGAATCTCATCGCTCAGAGTCGCAGTACCGACCTGAGACCTGATTGCCACAAACGTCCAGGCGGGCGAGTTGGCCTGTCCTAAAGGTACAGACACTTCGGGAAAATCCGAGGCGGTCAAATCGTCATGCTTTACATCCCCGATGATTCCCACGATCCGGTACTCTTTTTCGTTCACAATCAGCACTTGATCCAATGGGTTCCGGCTTTGCAGATATTTTCGAACCAACGCCTCATTGACGATCGCGACCAGTGGCCCTTGTGCGTTGTCGGCCTGCGTGAAACCGCGTCCCGCCAGAAGTGGAATTCCCATGGTTCGAAAATAGTTTGGGGAAGCGATGCGGCGGTCCGCAACCATGCTGGGATCGGTGTGCACCATATTTTTGATCTCGAAGGAACCGCTCGTGCGCGAGCCACTGAATGGAAGATCGTTCACGGCTCCAACCCATTGCACGCCGGGTAAGACCGACAAACGGTCGAGAATGTTCTGAAAAAGCTGAGTGCGCTGCGTGTCGGTTGGGTATTCAGCGGTCGGGGCCTGAATACGAAAAGTCATGACTCCACTTGGATCGAAGCCCGGATTCACCCGATCGAGGAGCCACATGCTCTTGAACAGGACACCGGCAGCGATCATTAACGCCGATGCCAATCCTACTTCCAGAACTACCAGACCGCGACGTAATAAGAAACCGCCAGTTCGGGCCGTTGCCTTCGTGGAAAACGGTTGACCCGCACGGCGGTACAACTCCAACGAGGAGCCTGTGAATGCTGGCGTCATTCCGAATATGAAGCCGCACAAGATGGTGATGGATGCCGAGAACAGCAACACAGGCCCATTCAGAGCAATCGCCTGAGAACGCGGAATGAACCGGCCAAAAAATCCCAGGAACATCGGCACCGCACAGTACGCAACCGCGACACCAAGCGTGCCACCCATAAGCGCAAGCACCATGCTTTCGGCGAGTACCTGCTTCACTAGTCGGGCGCGGTTGGCGCCGAGCGCAATCCGGATTGCGATCTCTCGTTCTCGCGACATTACTCGGCCAAGTAGAAGACTTGCTAAGTTTGCGCAGGTTATAAGGAAAACGATCCCAACAGCCACAGCCAGCAGGACCATCATTGATCGGGCGGGTCCGACGACTTCATCACGCAACCGCGCCAACCAAATCCCATTACTTGCGTTGGTGTTTGGGTATTCCTCTGCCAGCCGTCTAGCGATCGTATCCATCTGCGATTGAGCTTGCTGCAAAAGAACGTTCGGTCTGAGCCGACCGAATGCGAACATACCGTGATGGCCCCGAGTGACGTTCGCAAGTACGTAGGCAGGCAACGCCCACATTTCAGTGGTGGGGCTTGGAAAGGCAGCAAAGCTAGCTGGCATTATTCCGATGATCGTATAGGGCTCGCCGTTAATGGACATCGTGCGGCCCACGATCTCACGATCTCCTCCAAATCTCCTCTGCCACGCACCATAGCTCAGGATTGCAAAGTGCGGTTTGCCGGGATCGTCATCTCCGGCTGCAAAATCCCGTCCTAACGCTGGCGTGACGCCGAGCACACGAAAAAAAGCCGCTGTCACCATCACCCCTGACATGCGCTCAGCTACATTTCCAGAACGATAGCTGAAGCTGTCGAATTCATAAGCGGCGATCTCCTGAAACGCGCTTTCCTGCTTTTGCCAGTCTGAGAAATTATATGGCGATACCGGGTCTCTGGTGATTGCATGTGCAGTATCGGTCTCGTAAATCTCCACAAGGTGGTCGGAATCGGGATATGGCAGCGGTCTAAGAAGAACGGCGTTGATGACGCTGAACATTGCCGTAGTAGCACCGATTCCGAGCGCCAATGAGATCACGGCAACTGTGCTGAAAGCTCGCGATCTTCCGAGTCCCCGGAGCGCGTAACGAAGCTCTCGCAGTAAGGCGTTCATAGCGGGAAATTCTAGCGCATATCAGTGGCTACGAGTTCTCTTGATCAAATTCCCCGTCGGGAGTGCCAGATTGCGGTCTGCAGCCCGGTAACCGTCGCAATCGTCGCCGCACCACACACATTCTGTCGCTGGCTTGCCGCGTAGATTGATGGCTTGGACTCCGCACATCCCATAGGCGCAGATTTGCTCCTCTTTGCCGAGCGGCTTCTCGCATGGCGGTCTCTCGTCGCCGAGGGCGCCAGTCAACTGCCAGAATCTATCGGTCTTGACGGTCATCCACGATCTCCCGACTCTACGTTCATAGAGGATTCCCTTCCGCATCCAAGTTCTCCCCCTCCGTGTAACAGGAAGCTCCGCATCTCCAGATGGTCGTCGTAATGCCTCGGGCAAAGCCACTGCTGCTCGCCGTAGACGATGATGTTCGGATGTGCGAGTGATACGAACGCCACTGCGAGACGACCGCAACTGTCGTAACCAGTCCTCAAAACTTTGCCCCGTTTTGTTCGCCTTGACTGTCTGCCTCACGTAACGAGCCCACCGCCCGGCAGCATGATCCGCGATCCGCGTCTTCTCCATGCACGCTGCTCAAGGTCTGTCGGCTCGCTGCGCCTTTCTTGCCCGATCATCCGCAAGCCTCGGTGCTGAGACGGGCGACTAGGTCATCTCAATCTCGCCTTTCGGCGTCTGAACCACCAGAACGATGCGACGCACGCCGGAATTGCGGATGTCGGCTTGTACGGCGGCGGCATGCAGGACGCGGCGCAGTTCGTCGGGTTGCGGGGTCTCGAAGTGCAACGACTTCGTGGTGCCGAGCCTCGGTGAGTCCGACGACGGATGAGGAGAACCCGCTTCCCATTGGATGAAGAATGGAGCTAGCGGCGTGGTCTGCTCGATCCCCAGCGCTTGCCAGCGGAGCACCTTGCCATCAGGACGCTGCCGGGAGCCGGGCTGCGGGCCAACGGTCTTAATCCCGGTAGCCTCGACCATACTTTTCGCGGCGGCGATGTCCTCGCTGTGAATCGCCCATTGAATGATGCGGGGCGACGAAAGCTCTCTTAGCTGGCAGCCGCCGGGCGCATTGGCTTGTGCAGGGTCAGGCGCGATGATTTCGAGGTAGTGCCCCGTGCCGAGCGAAAGCAGAGCATTGCGTGTACCGCCGCCCGGATGATTCCCGCCGAACTTCGCTCGCACGCCCGCGCGTTCCTCAACCCAGCGGACGCCAACATCGAGGTCAGGTGCGCCCAGCAGGATGTGATCGAACGCATCAGTGGCATCGCGCACCGAAGCATCGAGCATGTTAGTCAACGAAGAAGCCTCAACGTGATCCCTCCACCAGCGCGGCGAAGCATCCAGCAGAGATTGTCATCCATTTGCGGCGATCCATGGGCGGGAGGGTAGAACGGAGGCACCGGCAAGGTCAATCAGGCGTCCAACGTTCGCGTCCCCCCCGACGGTCGGGCACGATCCCGGCTCAGTCGTATTCCAACAGTCGGACATCTTCGCTACTGTTCCACAGGAGGTTGCTCTTGGCGGAAGGCGAAAGAGCCGCGAGTTCCTATCGGCAGTCAGCACGCGGCTCCTTTGAGGAAAGTGAACTGTGAGGCTGTCGGGTTTCTCCCGAATGAATCAGCCTCACGACTGTTAAATACCGCGCGGAGTTGACCCTCAATGAAGTTTTGTCCTTACTGGATAGCAGACTCCATCTCTTCGACGGTCTTCCCCGCAACATCCACTTGTCCGCTTCGGACAGCAGTTGCTTGATGCCCACGCCATCCAAAACTTGCTAGCAGAAGTGCGTTTTGGTTCCCCATAACGTTGCTCCATCCGTTCCTTGAACTCGGTCGCTGTCATCTGGTATTCGCCTTTATTGTCAGCGCTGCTTTTGTAATGCTCGTACATCTGACCACATGCCGCTTTGAGCTTGTCATTCTCGATAAGCTCCTCTTCCACGAAGTGACCGAGCACGTTCTGTTCACGGCGAAAGGCTTCGGTTGCCTGCTTGAGAGATTCGGGAACGTTCAATCCTTGCTTCTGCCATTCAAGGCACCCACGAATCGCCGACTGTAAGATACCCGACAATTCTACCTTGAGCTTCTCTATATATAGCAGGCAGTGGTCACGCTCCTCTAGCGTAAGGTAACGCTTGAACGGAATGAATGTCACGTTGCCCCAAATGCCCTCGTCGGTGCCGACGATGCGTGGCCTGTAGTTGGTAAACAACCAGAGTTTGTACTCCGGATCATAGGTGAAGCTGTCTCGGTACTTTTTATCGCCCTCGACTGGGGTCGCCACTGACCATATTCTTGATCTTGGCTCCCGCGAGATTCTTGGAGTAACTCAGGTAACAGTAACTAAATAAGTTGAAATTATTTTGTAATTGTTTAGCGCGTTTGAGGGGTTAGGTGCAGAGCTCTGGGCTCAGGTAAACAGACCAGTCTCAGCAAGACCGATGATGCGGGACGGAGTTGTTGACGGCAAGTCTGAAGAATACTAATCAAAACGCTTTGCGTGCGCGCGCCTGGAGGAGTCCGATTACCTCCCCATACCTTGCGAGTCACCACCATAGGACGGATGGCCTGTTCGGCTCGCCAGTTGGTTGCCTCCAGACCGGGGCAGTTCAGAAAAGTAAACAGAGCATCCCGCTCCCGTATCAGATGATGCGCAAACCGTCGATTCTGAGACGAGTGGAGGCGACGTTGCAGCATCTGATCCAGCCGCGCTTCCAGCCGCCCTCGGGCTACCGCCACTCCCTGCTGGCTGATCTGGCCACGATCGTGACGGTCACGCACTTACGCCCTAATCTCCGAACTCGGGTTCGTGACTGGCGTCATATCGGAGATAACGCTCATTGACCATGAACGAACCTGATTTTGCTCATGGTCATGAATTGCTTTCTTTCACTCGGAATTCTAGAATTAGGCTTCGAGCGTGGAGTCGGACGTGGCCACCCCAAATCGCGTTCGGTCTGGTGGGAATGCAAGAACTCTTTCCAGACGGGATTTCCGCGCCTATCAAGAACTAAAGAACGGAATCCATCGCTATCTTTTGAACAAGATTGATCTACAACAGGTTCTCGCACTCCCCGACGATCGAAGGCGACTCCAGGTATTCCCGGTGATCCAGGAAGTCGTCTCACAGCTGAAGGTACCCTTTAGCGATCCCGAAGAGAGGGAGCGCCTATCGCTTGAGATATTCGACGAAGTGTTCGGTCTGGGCCCAATCGAACCGTTGATGCAGGACCCGAGCATCAGCGACATCTTGATTAACGGAGCCGGGGAAGTCTACATCGAGCGCGAGGGAGTGCTCGAAGAGACGAAGGTTATATTCAAGGATGATGTGCACCTAATGCGGATCATCAACGCCCTTCTTTCCGCGAGTGGACGCAGCATAGATGAATCATCTCCCATGGTGGACGCTCGACTCGCGGATGGGTCCCGCGTCAATGTGATCCTTCCACCCCTAGCCATTGATGGTCCCCACATTTCCATTCGTCGATTCGGCCATACTTCGATCACGGAAGCCGATCTCTTGACGAATCAAAGCCTCACGTCGCCCACGCTGGCATTACTGAAAGCTGCAGTGGCTGCACGCCTAAATATCGTGATCTCAGGGGGGAGCGGTACCGGGAAGACCACATTGCTGAATGTGCTTTCTGGCTACATCTCCGCCAAAGAGCGCATTGTCACCATCGAAGATTCGGCAGAATTACAACTCAAACAACGCCACGTCGTCCGGCTGGAATGCCGCCCCTCTAATCCAGAGGGGAAAGGAGGAACTTCAGCACGACGGCTCGTGATTAATAGTTTGCGAATGCGTCCCAACCGAATCATTGTTGGTGAAGTGCGAGGTGAAGAAGCTCTGGACATGCTGCAAGCAATGAACACCGGCCATGATGGATCACTGACTACTGTTCATGCCAATAGTCCTCGTGACGCTCTGGCACGTATAGAGACAATGGCGATGATGGCAAACCTGAACTTGTCTGAGAAAGCAATCCGAAAACAGATTGTATCGGCGATTGCACTAATTGTTCAGGTTGCACGCTTCAACGATGGGACACGTCGCATCACGCAAATCACGGAAATCACTGGAATGGAGGGTGAGGTGATCAGCCTGCAAGACCTGTTTGTTTTTGAAAAGCGTGGAGTCTCATCGGATGGAAGGATAGTCGGAATTCTTGCGGCGACGGGAATCAGACCCAAATTCGGAGAGACAATCAAGCCCTTTGGTCTCAACTTGCCCACGAATCTTTTCGAGCCAACCGCTCGGCGCTAGAAATAAAATGGAATGCACTTGACTGCGAAAGTGTATGGTCCGTCGCCGGACTGCAAGAGGGTTCGAAGTTGGCTGAAGGGACAGTCCGCGTAAATGTATCAGGCCTCTTTGCGGAGAATCGCTCTCCGGGAAGGGTTGGGCCGTTTTAGTCAGCGGAGCCATTATCAACCCCTGCCAAAAGCGGCCGTGTCTTCCAACTGGACGAAGTCGAGTTCTGGAATTCTCTTTCGCGGAAGTCTACCGAAGGTAGGAACGACGAAAACACCTGTCAAAAGACGTGCCTGAAAACCTGTGGCGTAACGAGACCTCTTACGACCGTGGCGATTAAGGACAGGCACGCGCGGATCATCATCAAGTGATGGCACTACTACTACAACACCAGCTCCG
>JASHRB010000487.1 GCA_030037575.1 Candidatus Sulfotelmatobacter sp.
TGCCCACGGGCACGCAGGCTTTTCAGAGCTGCTTGAACGACCCCGGCGTGGTCGAGGTTTCGACATCTTCATGCCCGTCCACCAGCGTTCCGGCAACGAACTTTGACGCCTACGTCGCCCGCTTCACCAATCCCTCGACCAGCACCACGGGAACGCCAAATTTTGTGGCGCTGAGCTATTTCTCCTACCTGGGCGGGGGCGGTAACGACAATGCGCTGGCCGTTGCCGTCGACACGGCCAGCGATGCATTGATCACCGGAACGACCAATTCGGGCACCAACACGGCTGCCGGAATCAACAACCCGCCGAACTTCCCCACCACCACGGGCGCTATTCAAACCGTGCTCAACGGAGCGCAAAACTCTTACTACGCCCACATCAACACCACCACGGTTCCCAGCCAGACCCAGATCGGGAATTACGCGACTTATTTCGGCGGTAATGGTAGCGACGCGGGAACCAGCATTGCTGTCGATCCCGATCTGAACACCTATCTCGCCGGCAACACCACATCGAGCAACCTGCAGGTGACTGATCCGCTGTCCGGCGCCGGAGGCACGACGCTGAGCGGCACCACCGACGCTTTCGTGGTCAAGCTAGGAACCGAAAGCGATTTGTGCATTACCTGCGTGGCCCCGTTTGTTTCACCGACGGGAGTGGTGAGCGCCGGCAACCAAGTCACGATCACGTTTAACGTCTTCAACAACGGCCCGGACGTGGCCAGTCAGGTCAATGTGACTGGACAGGTTCCCACCGGCGTCATATTCGACAGCGCCAGCGTGGGCTCCGGCACGTGCAGCACGCCGGCGGGAACAACCGTGGTTTGCCAGATTCCGACGCTGCAAGCCGGGGCCACGTCGATTGTGACCTTTGTCGTTACTCCCAATGGTCCCGGAACCTATCAGGCGATGGCGGTGGTTTCCAGCGCGAATAACACAAACACCAACAACACGGTGACGGCGTCTTTCACGGCTTCCGGCTACACGGTTGCGGTTTCGCCGTCGTCGCAGACGGTTCCGGCCGGCGAAACCGCGCAGTACAGCGTGGTGGTCGCTCCCACGCAAGGCACTTTCGGAGCCAATGTGTCGCTCACCTGCAGCGCCCTGCCCACCGGAGCGACCTGCAATTTCACGAACAGCACGCTCAATTTAAGCAACGGCGCGGGCAGCTCGTCGAGCATTTTGAACCTCCTGACGACCGCGCAGCCGGTGAGCACGGCTTCGGCTCCGTGGCACGGCCCACTCTATGCTCTTTGGATTACCGTTCCGGGAATGGCTTTCTTGGGATTGGGTGCCGGGAGCAAGAAGCGGCGTCGAGCCTGGCTGCTTGGCGTGCTCGCCCTGGCAGCGTTCTTCACTCTTATGCTGATGCAGCCCGCCTGCAGCCGAGGAGTAACTCAGCCCACAGTCAGCGGCACGCCGTCGGGAACCTATTCTCTGACGGTGACCGCAAGCTCCGGCTCTTATACGAAGACGGCGAACTTCAGTCTGGTGGTCATACCGTAGAGGGCGAAGGCGCCCGAGATCGGGGCGAAAGCCGCGCGCTTAAGACCCCGATGCGCCCGCCGAAAGCCTTTGGTTCTTGGCTTCGGCGATGCCGTATTGCCGTATCTTATAGAGCAGGGCCTTGTAGCTGATTTGCAAAAGCGCTGCCGCTTGCTTGCGATTCCAGTTGGTTTGCTCGAGCGCCTGCCGGATCGCTTCGCCTTCGGCTTCGTCTTTTGCGGAACGCGCCAGCGATTTCAATCCGCCGCCTGTCTCTCCGGTTTTTCCGCCGGGATCGGAACGCGGCGCGCCGCCGTTGCCATCGTTTCGAGGTTGCAGTTCGGCCGCGGCCAGCTGTTCGTCTCCCAAGATCAGATAGCGCTTCAGGAAGTTATTCAGCTCGCGCAGGTTGCCCGGCCAGCTATGCGCCTGGCAAGCTTCGAGCAAGTGCGGCGAAAGCGGCAGCGGAGGCCGCGCATACCGTTCCGCCATGCGGGTCATGAACTGCTTTAGCAGGATCGGAATTTCTTCTTTGCGTTCGCGCAGCGGCGGCAATTGAAGGGTAAACGCGTTCAGACGATAGTAAAGATCTTCGCGCAATCTCTTGCTTGCAATCGCCTGGGGAATGTCGATATTGGTCGCAGCCAGAATTCGCACGTCGACCTTGATCACGCTCCGGCTGCCCAGCCGCGAAAAACTGTTATCCTGCAAAACGTGCAGCAGCTTGGCCTGCAGCATCGGAGGCATCTCTCCGATCTCGTCGAGCAGAATGGTGCCTTTGTTGCACAACTCGAATTTTCCCGGCTTCGCGTGCGTTGCTCCCGTGAAGGCTCCCGGCTCATAGCCGAACAGTTCACTTTCCAGCAGATCAGCCGGTACCGCTGCGCAATTCACTTTCAAAAATGTTCGATGCGCCCGCGGGGAAAGCTTATGGATCAGCCGGGCCAAAACCTCCTTGCCCGTGCCGCTCTCGCCCAGCAACAAAACCGGGATATCCACATTGGCAACCAGTGCTGCCTGCGAGCGAATTTTCTTCATGGCCGCGCTTGCCGCCACGAAGAACACATCTTCCCCAACGTCTTCGACTTCGCTTGCCATTGCGACTTTGCCCTGTCCCAGGCACACGTCGATGACCGCATCCAACTCGGCTTTTTGAAACGGCTTGGTCAGGTAATCCTGCGCGCCGAGCCGCATCGCCTGCACGACTTTTTTTGTATCGTTGACGCAGGAAAGCATCACCACTTTCGCTCCCGGGCGCTTCTGCCGCAGTTGCTCCAGGGTCTCCAGGCCATCGATTCCCGGCATCAATACGTCGAGCAGCACAAGGTCCGGCTCCAGGCCCTTATCGACGCGGCGCAGGGCCTCTTCCCCGGTCGACGCGGTCTCGACTTTGTAGTCGTCGACCTCGAGCAGCGTCTTGATATACCGCAGCATCGCGGGTTCGTCGTCCACCAAAAGAATCTTGGCAGCTTCGCTCATCGACTCTTTCCTTTGCCAATCGAAGTTGAAGTGGGCTTGAACGGAATCAAAAAGGAAAACTTGCATCCCGCGCCAAAATCGCTTTCCACCCAGACTTTTCCGCCCATCCCCTGCACCAGCCGGCGCACAATTGCCAGCCCCAATCCCATGCCTTCCTGATTTTCGTTGCCGGGCAGGCGGAAAAAGTCGTCGAACACTTCCTGCTGAAACTCCGCGGCGATTCCCGGACCCGTATCGGACACACTGACCTTCACCGAGTTGGGCTGCGCAGTATCTTGCCGACGTCTCTCACCCGACGATGCCGGCTGCGCCACGGCGCGCCGCTCCCACATGTGCGGTTCGGCGTGCAACCACACCGTTCCTCCCCGCGGGACAAACTTATAAGAGTTCTCCAAGAGGTTCGATATCACCCGCTCCAACTTCGGAGCATCGAAAGCAAACATCGGCAACTTGTCGTTCGGCAAAAAGTAGAGCGCCAGTCCTTTGTCCTGAAATCGCGTCGACCACAAATGGCAAACTTCAGATAGGCATTCGTTGAGGTTGCCCTTGGTGAACTTCATCGAAAGGCCGCCGGTTTCGAGCGCGCTATAGGTCAAAAAATCCTGGATAAACTGCTGCAGGCGCTTGCCGCTCGATTGCATGTCGCGCAAAACTTCGCGCTGCCGCGAATTCAGCGTCCCCAATTTTTCGCTCTGCAACAGCTCTACGTATCCGTTGAGAATCGCCAGCGGCGTTTTTAAGTCATGGGCGGCGGAGCCCAAGGCGTTTGCTGTTCGCAGCAACCGTTCCTGCAACTCGGAGTAGGCCTGGGGCAAATCGGACGCACTTGGCATCCCTTCGCTGCTTCCATTCCGCGACGGTGCCGCCGCGGTTTTCTCGGCAGGCTCGGAAACGCGCACATTTTTCTGCACGCTGGCCATAGCGGAAGTGGCTTGACTAAAGGGGGGACGCACTCGACTTGGTCAAGGAAGAATGCTGTAACAGCATCGTAAGATGCGCTCGTTTACCCTGTCAACGAAAAATGCAAGCTGATTACCCAAGTGTGGCAAAACCTTGCACTTGTAAGCCATCCGATGGATCGCAATTGGGCTAAGTCTGCCGGGGGAATCCTCGTGGTTTATCGGTTTTTAGGCTGCCAGCACCCCGCCTTCACTCCCTTATTCCGGTTTTGATCCGGCTAAGTTCTGCAACCATCCCCCGAGCTCCGGGTTTTTGGCCCGTGGGGTGCTGTCTATCTGTGGTCAAACGGATCGAAGGAGCGCGCGTTGAGAGCTAGAACTCCCCTGGCAGAGCGTCGGCGGTGGCCGCGATTGCCTTTAGCTATTCCGGTTTTTGTCAGAAGCGGCAGCGGCGCAGATAAAGAGCTTCTGGAGTTCGCCACCGCCCTGAACGTCTCGGCCGGCGGCATGTTGCTTGCCGTACGCCGCTCCATCCCTTATTCGGCGCAGGTTTTGCTGGAGATCCCCAGCGCCCCGTTAACCGTAATGAATTCCTTGCCAAAGGCCGCGCGTGCCTTGCGGGCACGGGTTCTGCGCCTTCAGCCTCGCGAAGGCTATAATCTTGTGGCTTTGAGATTTTCCCGCATCTTGGCTACGGCCCGCTTTCCCGCGCGGCTGCGCCGTGGGAAAGTCAGTTCTTCGCTGTGAAAATCCTTTCCCACCGTTTTTTGAGGAAATCGGGCATAGCTGCCGCTCTCCGATTACCTCCTGTAGCGCACGCGAATCTTTGGTAAGTTGCTATGCGTCAACGGGATAGGTTACATTCGCAGGGTACACGCACGCTCCCCTCCGATTTGGCTCTCCGGATGCACGTCAGTCAGTACTCCCACCGCTTCATTAACGGCGGGGAACACCATATATGAGCGTTACCAACCCAGTTAGCGCCCTGATCCAGCCACTTGGGGAGATGCCGCCCGAGTCCGTCGTCTTCGGCTCAACCGACGCCATGCACGCCTTGCGCGAGCGCCTGGCCAAAATCGCGGGCGCAAACGTCCCCGTGCTTATCCAAGGCGAAAGCGGCACAGGCAAAGACATCATCGCGCGCATGATCCATGTGTCCTCGCCCTGGAAGACTGGACCTTGGGTGAAGGTGAACTGTCCGGCAATCCCCGGCACGCTGCTCGAAAGCGAACTCTTCGGCTACGAAAAAGGAGCCTTTACCGGCGCCTACGGCTCCAAGCCCGGCCGCGTCGAAATGGCCCACCGCGGCACGCTGTTTCTCGACGAAATCTCGGAGCTCGACATGGCCCTGCAGTCGAAACTGCTGCAGCTCCTGCAGGATGGCCAGTTCTGTCGCATCGGCGCCCAGGAAGATAAAAGAGTCGAAGTCCGTGTGGTCTGCGCGACCAATCGCAAGCTGGAAGAAGAAATCATCAACGGAACTTTCCGCAGCGATCTTTTCTATCGCATCAACGTCGTCAATCTGCACATTCCGGCGTTGCGCGAGCGCTCGTCCGACATTCCCCAGTTGGTCAGCTATTTCATCGAGCACTACAACCGCAGGTTCAACGGCCGCGCCCCGATGCCGTCCGCCGAACTGATGAAGGCGCTCATGAGATATCACTGGCCGGGCAACATACGCGAGCTCGAGAATCTGATGAAGCGCTACGTCATCCTCGGCAGCGAAGATTCCATCTCCGGCGATCTTCGCCCCCACGAGCCCGATCTCTTCTCCGCTGATATACCGGTCGACGGCCAGGTTTCGCTGAAAAAAATCACGCGTCAGGCCGTCCGCGAACTCGAGCGCAAAATTATTTTGAAGGTCTTGCAGCACCACCATTGGAACCGAAAGCAAGCGGCAAAGGCGCTGAACATCAGTTACCGCGCCCTGCTCTATAAGATTCGCGACGCCGGTCTGCCTTCCAATCGCACGCCCAGATCCGGGGCGCACGAGGACGCGCAAGCAGCGGTCAACGAAACCGCCGCGGCGGATTGATCCAGCACACACACCCGCGAGGCCACACCTACAGTCCCCGGGCTTATGCTGGTGAGGCACTTATTTCTTGCGCCCAAAAATCTATGCAATCTGCCGGCGAGCGGCTACGCGCAACTCAATAGGTCCCTCGGCCCGCAAGCAGCGGTTCTTCGCTGACCACGGCATTTTCCGTTCGGGTAAAGTTCCGCCGCCTATCCCTGCCGGGTTTGGCCGGTTGCAGGAGTTTGCACACGCCATCGAGAATTCACAAAGCAAAGATTTAAGCCAGCCCACGCCGGAAACCGGGACCGAAGGCGCGAACGCTACCCCGCAAGGGGAAAGAATAAAGGGAAGGGCAAATGAGCCGTGCGATCTCAGGGCCGATACGCGGCCGCACGCCGACATGGTTTGGACTTCCGGAGGCCGATAGGGGTGCACTCCCAGGCTGTCCCCCGATCCCGATTCGCATGGAACTCTTTCGTTGGAACTATCCCCGCAGTTCGGACAGCGCCTTCTTCGCATTGCTGTCATTGGGGTTGATTTTCAGCACGCGCTCTAATTGCTGCCGCGCCTGTGTTGGCTGATTGACCT
>JASHRB010000488.1 GCA_030037575.1 Candidatus Sulfotelmatobacter sp.
CGCTGCGTGCGGGTGTGCGGCGAAGGCATGGATGTTTGGGTGCTGGGTGTGCAGAACCGTGGCGTGAGTTCGATCATCGCTCCGAATAAAGAAGATCATCTCGAATGCGAAGAGTGCGGCATGTGCATCGACATTTGCCCGGTCGGCGCGCTGACCTCCGGCGCGTATCGCTACAAAACACGGCCGTGGGAGATGAAGCATGTGGGCACGATTTGCACCCACTGCGGCGACGGGTGCAAAACTACGCTGGGCGTGCGGCGGGCCGATACCGGCATGGAGATTGTGCGCGGAGACAATCGCGACAAGAGCGGAACGAACGGAGATTTTCTTTGCATCAAGGGACGCTATGGTTTCGATTTTGCAAACCACGAAGAGCGACTGAAGCAGCCGTTGATCCGGCAGAACGGAAGGCTCGCGCCCGCGTCGTGGGAGGATGCGTTTGCGCTGATTGGCAGGAATTTTCGCGGGATTCGCGACACGGAAGGCGGTCAATCGATCGGCGTCATTGGTTCGACGCGCACGACGAATGAAGAAGCCTATCTCTTGTCGAAATTCGCCCGCGCGGTTTTGGAAACCAATAACGTCGATCACCATCGCACCGCAGACTTCCCTGCATTGGCTGCCGCGTTGCGTGGCAAGGCGAATGCAACTGCCGGTATGGCCGATGTTTTTACCGCTCCGGCGATCCTGTTAATTGGCAATGATCCTACGGAGCAGCATCCGCTGCTGGCCTGGCAAATCCGCAACAACGTTCGCCTGCACCGGGCGAAGCTGTATCTGATCAACTCGCGAGAGATCAAGCTGCGCCGACAGGCGACAAGCTTTACGCAGATTCCGGCGGGAGCCGAGGGCAAGGTGGCGGCGTTTCTGGCGGGGGATGACGGGGCGGCAGGTGGGCTCGTCAGTCCCTCGATGAGCTGGGCTGCGTGGACCGCTTTACGCGACAAGCTGAGCGGCGAGGGGCACCTGGTAATTATTTTGGGCTCGGAAATCCGCGGGGCGCACGTGGCGGCTCTGGTTAAATTTGGTTCGGGGATTCCGGGCGCGAAATTTATTTGTCTCGCTGACTACGCGAACTCGCGCGGCGCGGCTGACATGGGCTTATATCCGGATTTGCTGCCAGGGTATCACCCGATCAGCGGAAACATGGTCTTCCATGAAGAGTGGGGCGGCGTTCCGCGGACTGCGGGACTCGATCTTCCGGCTATGGTCGATGCCGCAAAGGGCGCCAAGTTGAAGGCGCTTTATGTCGTCGGTTCCAATCCCATTGGTCGCGCGCAAATCGATCCGTTTGCTTTTTCGAAGAGTTTCGTCGTCGTACAGGATATGTTCCTGACCGAGACTGCCGTAATGGCCGATGTGGTTCTGCCGCCGGCGAACGCATATGAAAAAGAAGGAACATTTACCAACACCTGTGGCGACGTGCAGTTGGTCAAAAAGGCCGGCGAGATTACGGGTACGAAAACAGATTTCGAAATCATCGTCCGCATCGCCGCTGCCATGGGATTCGATGTTCACAAACTCGTGCCGTTTGGCGGAGGGACGCGGGCGGATATGGGACAGTCGCGCGGCGCTCAGTCAGGTGAAGCTGATCGTCACGCGGTGTGGCTTGAGGCTCGCGGTCTGGAGTTGAAGATGAATCCGTTCGATCCCACCGCGATTCTGGATGAGATTCAACGGCTGGTTCCAGGTTACGACGTTTCGCGCGCGAATCTGCTGGCGGGCAACAGCCAACATACCTCGTTAAACCAGGCGGGCGCGGGAGTTTCACACAAGCCGGAGATGATTTCTCCGGTGAACGACAATTTGTTTACCTCGGGAACGTTAGGAAATTACTCGCGAGCTTTGAAATCGGTGATCGAGAACTATGAAGTCCAGCCGGCAGAGGCCGCGGCACACTGAGGACATTCTGTAATTGTGCAATTTGGTCATTGAGTAACTTGAAGAAAGGAGGCGCTCAGGTTTGAAGCACACATCCGCGAATTCTCTTGGGTCACTCCGGACCTTCGACTAACCGCTCAATTACCAAATCACCCAATTACCAAATCGAATTGATGCCTTTACCTCTTTCCATATTCATCATCGTGTCGGTGATCAAGTCGGCGATCATCCTGTTCATACTGCTCACGGCGGTTGCCTACACGGTCTGGCTCGAGCGCAAAGTCGTCGGGCATATGCAGAATCGGTGGGGACCGACGCGGGTCGGGCCGTTTGGCTTGCTGCAGCCCGCGGCGGACGGGTTGAAGTTTTTCTTTAAGGAAGATTTGACACCGCCGCACGTTTACAAGCCGCTGTTTCTCGCGGCGCCGATGATCGCCGTAATTTTTGCGCTCACTTCGATTGCCGTCATTCCTTTCGGCAATTCGATCACCATCGCCGGCTACAGCATTCCCCTGCAAATTACGGATGTCAACATCGGGCTGCTCCTGATTCTGGGCGTCACATCGCTTGGCGTATACGGCGTTGCGCTTGCCGGTTGGTCTTCGAACAACAAGTACTCTTTGCTCGGTGGGCTGCGCGCCAGCGCCCAGATGATCAGCTACGAGATTGCGCTAGGGCTATCGCTGGTCGGCATACTCATTCAGTCTGGTAGTTTCAGCCTGCGCTCGATTGTTGACGCGCAAGCGGGCCATTTCTGGGGATTCATTCCCCACTGGAACATTTTTCATGGGCAGTTCGTCGGCTTCTTTATTTATCTGATGGCAGCGTACGCCGAAACCAACCGCATTCCGTTCGACCTGCCGGAAGCTGAAACCGAACTGGTCGCCGGTTATCACACCGAGTACAGCTCGATGAAGTTCGCCATGTTCTTCATGGCGGAATACGCGAACATGATTACGGTCGGATGCCTGGCTACGCTTCTTTTCTTCGGCGGATGGCATGGGCCGCTAATCGGGCCTCCGATTTTGCAAGCCGCATTGCCGGTGTTTTGGTTTGTGGCCAAAGTATTCTGTTTTCTCTTCCTTTACATCTGGGTGCGCGGGACCTTGCCGCGCTTTCGCTACGATCAACTGATGTCATTTGGCTGGAAGTTTTTGCTGCCGCTGGCAATTGTGAATTTGGTGGCCACGGCGATTGCGGTGGCCTGGTAGGGAAACGCTATTGGGGCGTTAGCGGCTGAGAGGACAATACGGAAGGTCTGCACGGACAACTGACGACTGGCAATTGACAACCGATTTATGAGCTTTCACTTAATCCTGTTTCTTGCTTTCGGCGCGGTTTGTGTCGCAGGAGCGGTGAACCTGCTGGCGCAACGGCATCCGATCAAT
>JASHRB010000489.1 GCA_030037575.1 Candidatus Sulfotelmatobacter sp.
TTTGCGGCGCTCAACTCGCCGACCTGGGCACACACGGCCTACGAAACTTGGCGCACTCCTCTCTTCATCGCAGCTGGCTTCTCGGCACTGTGCGTAGTCGCGGCGATTACCTACTGGGTGATGGAGGAGCGTGCCGAGAAGCGCTACGACCTCGGAAAGGTTTCAACCGATAAAGTGGTGTTCGCCGATCTCTGGAAGTTCGGCGGTAGCTACTGGCTGATCGTGGCGCTGTGTGTGGTCTTCTACTCTGCCATCTTTCCCTTCCAGACTTTTGCCGTGAAATTCTTCATCGAGGCTCACGGAACCTCGCGCGAATTCGGTGGCTTCCTGTCGAGCATGTTGACGCTGTTCGCGATGATCGCCACCCCGATTTTCGGCTTGTGGGTCGATCGCATCGGCAAGCGGGCGCTGCTCATGATGTTCGGTTCGTCGCTGCTGATTCCGGTTTATTTAATGATGGCTTACACGCAGGTCAACCTTTACGTCCCCATGGCGATGATGGGCGTGGCGTTCTCGCTGATCCCAGCAGTCATGTGGGCTTCGGTCGCATACCTGGTCGATCCATCGAAACTGGGCACGGCTTACGGCTTGATGACCATGCTCCAGAACATCGGCTTTGGTGGGTTTAATCTGCTCATCGGGTGGGCGAACACCTATAGTCACGCAGGCGCCGAGAATCCGGCTGGTTACCGGCTTGGCATGTGGATTTTCTCAGCCCTGGGGTTTCTGGGCGTGCTGCTCGCTTTCCTCTTGCGGCAGAGAGAAATGGGAACCCATGGACATGGACTGGAAACGATCACGACGACTGCAAAGATGGCGTAAGGGGGCGGAGAATCTATTAATTTTCAAAGATTGCGACTCCCGGTCTTGGCCGGGGTTTAATTGTTCAGGCGAAATTTTTACATCCAAACCTCGAAATGTAAAGGGCTTTATCGTTGGGGGCGTTGGGCAGAACTGGAGGGGTCGCAGCGCATCCGAAGATCGGTAGAAATGCTCTGATATTCTGGAAACTCAGGGGCAGATCTTGGTTACTACAGCGCTGGGCAAACGATACAACAGAAACTACTTATGCCGCATCCCAATGGGTGCGGCCGGAAAAGGCGACTTGACCGAGCCTCGAAATCAAACTCAGAGCATCGAACCGAGCGAAGCCCAGATTATCGAACGGGTTAAGCGCGGGGACGCTGAAGCGTTCCGGTTGCTCTATGAAAAGCACAAGCGACGAGTGTATTCGCTGTGTCTGCGCATGACAGCGAACACCGCCGAGGCTGAGGACTTGGCGCAGGAAGCGTTTCTACAGCTATACCGAAAGATCGCTACGTTTCGTGGGGAGTCGGCGTTTTCCACCTGGCTGCATCGGCTGTCAGTCAATGTCGTGCTGATGCATCTAAGGAAAAAGAATCTTCCGGTTGTTTCGCTGGAAGAAACTTCGCAGGGGACGGATGAAGATTCTCCAAGAAAAGATTTCGGCGCCGAGGATGTCTCGCTAGCCGGATCAATCGACCGCTTGCAGTTACAGAAGGCCGTGGATAGTCTGCCTCCGGGCTATCGTACGATATTTGTTCTGCATGACGTAGAAGGTTACGAACACAACGAGATTGCTAAGATCGCGGGTTGCTCGGTAGGCAACAGCAAGTCGCAGTTGCACAAGGCCCGCATGAAGTTGCGGGACCTGCTCAAGATGAATCGAGCCGAAAAGGTCGGGAAATCGAAAGCAGGTTAGGCGGGTTTTGGAAATTCAGCAAGCACTAGATCAAGTACAAGGTTTACAAGATTAAAGATCGTTTTGGGCAGAGGCGGGAAAAGCCGGGCGAAACTATCGCGCCGGCGGACTTGGGGAAAAGTTGAGTATGACTTGCATTGAATTGCAAGAAAGTTTGGCAGAAGTTGAAGATGGTAGCAGCCCCGAGCAGATCGTTCACCTGAGAACCTGCCCGGTGTGCTCGGCACTGGTGCAGGAATTGAATCTGATCATTGCCTCGGCGGAACGGCTGCAGGAAGCCGACGAACCCAGCCCGCGAGTTTGGAATTCCATCGAAATCGCTTTGAGGCGAGAGGGGCTCATTCACCCGCAATCGGCGCCGCAGCACTTTACGCCCTCCTTAATTGTGCGCTGGAGAGCGGTTCGGTGGTTTGTGCCGGCGACCGCCGTTCTGGCTCTGGCCGCGATGTTTGTTTGGCAGCGGTCGCGGCCCAGCGACGTCTCTCAGCAAGCTTCGGTGATTGCTCCCGACGCAACCGACATGAGTCTGGTTGGGTTGAATGATGCCGACCTGATGCAGGAGGTCTCGGACAGCGCCCCTGCGATGAAGTCGCTGTATCAGGAGAACCTGCAGCGTGTGAATGAATCCATCCGCGACGCTCAGAGCCTGGTCAATCAGAGCCCCAACGACGAGGATGCCCGCCGGTCGTTGATGGATGCGTACCAGCAAAAATCGATGCTTTTTGAGTTGGCGATGGACCGTTCTCTGCCATAATGAAAAGTCTTCGACACGACAATGCCGTAAAAGCGAAGTTAGCACGGTTGGGGGAGTCATGGTGAGGGCGCGTGCAGCAAAAGTGGCTGCGGTTTGCGTGATCGCCGCAGGCACACTGGCCAGTCAGACGCGGAAAGACTTTCGCTTCTCGGTAGGACCGAAAGCCGGCGTTTCGGTGATGAATCCCTACGGCTCGATTTCCGTCAGGCCTTCGCAGAGCAATACGGTCGTGGTGAGCGCGGTGCTGCACTCCGACCAAGTTGAAGTCGATAACAATCAGAGCGGGAACCGGGTTGATATTCAATCTCACCTGTTGCCGGGCGCCGACGCCGAGTCAGGCCGCGTAGATTACGAAGTGCTGATTCCAGCCGACGCGAGCATCTCCCTGCACTCGAGCAACGGATCGCTGCATGCCGAAAGGTTGCACGGCGACGTGAGCCTCGAAGGTGCGGGAGCCGCCGTGGATGTGCGTGATGTCTCCGATGCCCACGTTCACGTGAAGACGATGAACGGGGCCGTGACGTTGTCGAATATTCAGGATGGGCACGTTGAAGTAGACTCCCTTAGCGGCGACGTCACCTTGAACAGCGTGACAGGTCCGCT
>JASHRB010000490.1 GCA_030037575.1 Candidatus Sulfotelmatobacter sp.
CCGCGAAAGCCCACAGCGTCAGCCATGCCCCAACGAGCCAAACCAGCTGTGGTTTGATGGTTGCCACCGCCAGCAGCGCTCCACCCCAGAATAGGGAGCCGGTCGCGACGCACGCCGCAGAACCGGCCAACAGCGCGGCCACGAGTAAACTCAGCTGCTGCAATTTGATTCCTTGCACCGAGGGAACACTTCCCAGAATCAGGGCAACCATCGTAAGAACCAAAAGCAGTGGCAGATGCCAGCGCAACACGCGCAACCATAACCACACTGTGCCAGCCGTTGCTCCGATAAGGAGCCAGTGAAAAAGAATTTGTACTTCATGAAAGGGCAGGCCAATCAGCGGTGCCAAAAGAAACACCACAAACACGGGATAGGCGAATCCTTGCCGGTCCTTCGGATCATCCGGCCTCGCCGGGTCCAGGGCGCGCCCATAGTATCCCTCTTGAATTTCGCGCGTGATTTCGTTCGAGTAGGGGTTTCTTCCATGTAACAGCAGTTCACGCGCGCCCAGCCAGCGCGGATAGAGGTCCGATAAATTTCCGCGCGGTCGACTCAGTTCTCGAGATTCCTCCACCTGATGGGCGACCAATATGCGATCAAAATAGAACCACATGCTCGCCGCCGCCAGAGCGGCAATCAGCAGTAAAATCGCGAGTTGGAGCCTTCTATCCATCCTTCCGGCCGGGCGACATTTTTTCACGGCTTCCGTCGCAACCGCCATTCTCGCGGACGACCATGTTACAACTGGTGAAGAAAAGCTCGCTTCATGCGGAAAAGAATCGCTGTCTCTGCGTTGGTTGGTGTGGCCACGGGCGGATTCTGTTGGCTCGTTATGTCCCATCTTCATCAGGATGCGGGCGATTTCCGCTGGGCTTTACATCTCGCCCACCGTCTGCTGGCGCGGCAAAATCCCTACGATACTCCGTTCGAACAATATCCGCTGGCCGCCGCTTTCTTTGCGCTTCCTTTTCTCCGTCTGCCTCCGGAAATTGCCGCTGGTCTCTTCTACGGGCTCAGCTCGGCATTATTAGCCTATGGCCTGACCCGCGACGGATATCGGCGCCTGCTGATATTTCTGGCCTATCCTTATTGGGCCGGAATTCTCACCGTTCAGTGGTCTCCCACGGTTGCCGCCGGTGCTTTCTTCCCGCTGCTGTTGCCGGCCACGCTGGCCAAGCCGCAGATCGGGCTGCCGGTGTTGCTAACGCACGCAAGCCGCCGGGGTCTGTTGCTTTGCCTTTTGCTGTTGCTCCTGAGTCTTGCCGCGATGCCAACCTGGCCAAGAGTCTGGCTCGTGCAGGCTGGACACTATCAGTACTTCATTCCGTTGTTGGTGATGCCTGGCTTGTTGTTGGCACTTGCCCTCCGGCGCTACCGCAACCGCGATGCGATCTTGCTGTTGCTTGCCGCGTGCATGCCGCAGCGCTGGTTCTTCGACGCCTTCATTCTCTGGCTGATTCCGAAGTCGCGGCGGGAGATCGTCTGGACGGTATTCTTTAGCTGGGGCGCCGGCATTTGGCGCTGGTATCGCTTCCCCCACACGTTCCATGAAGTGGGCAGAATTGCCGTGATTTTTCTCTACCTGCCGATGCTTGCCGTGGTGCTTTTTCGAAATCGCGAGGCGGCCGCAAAGGCATGAAAACTCAATAATTTGCAGGTGCAAGGCGCCTTTTTGACCGCACCCCTCGAGAAAGCTCCCGGCTGATGCTCCCCGCCCACCACAAAAGCGGAATTGCCAGGACATTTTCGTGACGGAATACCAGCCATAGAATGATCCATAGCGGGCTGATCAGAAGCGGAATCACAGGAAGCAGGAGCTCGAATCCTGCGGGCGATTCCTGTGCTGAAACGCGATAACCGTATTCGGCAACCGCAACCAGCGGCAGAACAAGTAGGCAGAGATCATGAGAGTTGGTGTGCCCGCCAATCAACACCGCGATCACAACAGCCAGAGAAATTCGCAAATCGAACTTCTCCGGCTGGGAGAATCTCCTTTCTTGTATCGCCGCGGAAAGCAACAAAAATGCGGAAATCGCCACGACTAGGGCAATGCCAACCGGCTTCGAAATCAAATGAGGCCACCCCATGAGCAGTCCGACCAGGTTTGGCATAAGCTCGGGCGGCACGGCTCCGAAAATTGGGGCTTGCGCGCCGCGCAAAACATATCCGGGATAGCGAATCAGCCCGTCCCAGCCGACCAAAGCGATTGAAACCCAGGCCATCAGGATCGAACCCAGCCCAAAGCCAATCGCCACGCGGCTTCTCCTTCCCAGGATAATGAGCAGAACCAGGGGCACTATAAACTGAAAGCGGAACATGCCCAAGGCAAACCAACAGCCGGCGTTGACGTCATTTCCCTTCTTAAGCGAGAGGAAACCCAGGGTGCAAAGTAGAAGCTGCAAGATCGAGTCCTGGCCCTGCAAAAAGTTGGCGAAAACCGGAAAGTAAGCCAGCGCGCCGAGAACCAACTCCCATAAGGAAACTAGGCCAAGCACGGCAAATTTTCTGCGCAGCAGTAGTAGCACGATAAAAAGTCCGGCCAGGTTTAGCAGATCCCAGCCGGCAAAAGCGTGGCTATACGACAAAAAAGTCGATGGAAGGAAGATCAATGCCTCAAAAGGAGGGTGGTTGTAAGGCAAGGGACCTGGTTGCAGTGGGCTGTGTTCAGCAAATTCGTTTTGAACTTGAGACTGAATCTGCGGGTCATAGAGGTGGTATCCATCTCCGCGACGCACGATCGTGGCCGCCGTATA
>JASHRB010000491.1 GCA_030037575.1 Candidatus Sulfotelmatobacter sp.
GGCAGGACGAGGGCGGTCGGTGGGGAGTTCCAGCACCGGAAGAGTGCCCCTTAACTTCTTGTGCCAGTAATCCCATTGCTCCTGCAGAATCTCTCCCTGCAGCCATTGTTTTTGCCAAACAGCGAAGTCAACGTATTGCAGGGGCAGTTCCGGCAGCGAAGAGGCTTCCTCTCCCTGGAGAAAAGCGTCATAGAGTGCTGTCAGTTCTTTCTCAAATACCCCATACGACCACCCGTCGAAAGCAATGTGATGGAAGTTGAGCAACAGCACATGCTCGTCCCACCCCAACTTCAACAGCCGGGCTCGAATCAGGGGTGCTTTTCCTAGGTCGAAAGGCTGACCAGCTTCGGCTGACGCCAGCCTGGCTACCTCTTCTTCCCGGCTTGCTTCTGACAGACCCTCGAGATCAATGATCGGGACTCGAAACAACTCCGGCGGGGCAATTTTCTGGACAGGGTGTCCATCGACTCTCAGATAGTATGTTCGCAACACCTCGTGCCGCCGCACGATCTCACTCAGGCTCCGCTCAAAGGCGCCCACGTCAAGGTAGCCCTTCAAGTCATGGCGTACGGGGATGTTGTATGCAGCGCTGCTGGGTTCTAACTGATCCAACAACCATAGTCCGGTCTGCGCGGCGGAAAGAGGCAACTCGCCGTCCCGAGGGATGCGCTTCAGGCTCGGCGCCTGTGTGACGCCTTCTTCCTCGAGCAGGCTGGCTAGCAAAGCAAGCTTTTGCTCGGAGAAACCAAGGCCCGAATCCTTACTCATGACCTTCTGCCACTAATTCTCACCTTGAACGCAAACTGCGCGCTACTTCTTCTTCCGTCATGCCCTCAATCCGCTTCAACAGAGTAGCGGTCTTCTCGGTCAGGCCCGGCTGTGTTTCGTGCTCAATCATGTAACGTGCAAGCTGCTCAATAGTGGGAGTATCGAAAAGCAGGACCGCGGGCAAATCCATCTGAAACATCTGACGCAACCGAGAAACGATCTGTGTGGCCACTACGGAAGCACCGCCCAATTCAAAGAAATTGTCCTCGATGCCAACCTTTTCTATCCCCAGGCTGGTGGCCCAGACGGTGGATAATACCTCCTGCAAAGTGGTCTGGGGCGCGTTCTGAGCGTTGGGCATCGACGGATCAGCACCGGGTTCTGTCCCGGCAGTCTGGCCCGTGTAATGATCCTTATTTGTCATCCGATCGGTCCTCCGATTTCACTGATAGTCTAAGGCTTAACCTCGATTGCAGAGGCTGCCTGATAGGCGATGGTCTTGCTGCTAAAAGTGCAATTCGCGGGCCACTTGAATACTGCATAAATATATGTAAACAAACTAGTTGCTGCAAGTTACTATTTGTTTGTCGGGTTGGTGGTGCTGCATTTCTGTGATCTGTGCGAAGCCCTGTTCCCAAATTGCTAGCTTGGAGGATTGGGCCCGGCTAAAAAGCCGCCATCGAGAACCAGGGACTGGCCCGTCATAAAAGATGCCCGGTCTGAGCACATCCACACCACCGCTTCGGCGACTTCCGCCGGTTTTCCGAATCGCCCGATGGGATGGCAACCAAGAACATACTTGTGAACCTCGGGCGCGCCAAAGAGCCGCTCAGCCATAGATGTTTCGATGGCTGCCGGGCACACTGCATTGATCCGAATTCCATTTCGAGCGGTTTCCAGGGCGGCGGTCTTTGTGAGCCCCACCACTCCGTGTTTGCTTGCGCTATAAGCTCCTGCTCCGAGGGAACCGATGAGGCCGGAAATCGACGCCATGTTTACAATGGCTCCGCCGGCGCCCTGTTTAAGCATCTGCCGAATTTCGTACTTCAGACAGAGCCACACGCCCTTGAGATTGATGCCGATGGTCCGATCCCAGTCTTTTTCGGACTGATTGACGATCGGTACCCAAACGCCCTCGATTCCCGCATTATTAAAGGCGATGTCCAAGCGGCCAAATTTCTCCACCGCCTGGTGAATGAGTTCTTCGACTTCGGCGGCCTTCGATACGTCGGTTTTCACAAACACACCGTCACCGCCGGCAGAACGGACCAGTTCGATGGTCTCCTGGCCTTCCGGTTCGCGCCGGCCCGCAACCACCACTTTGACTCCCGCCTTGGCGAAGAGTATGGCCGTATCACGGCCAATACCGGAGGTCCCGCCAGTTACGAGGCCGACTTTCCCTTCCAGTCCCGTTGTCATCGTTTTCCTTCGTGGATCAGACCTCCCAAAACCGAACGGCAGATTATCGTCTTCGCGCGAGCTTTCGCTAAAACGGTACGCTCAGATACCTTTATTGAGAACGGTGGCGGGTGTCAAGGGAGAGTCAGGATGAAACCTAGTGTATCTGGAGACGCAAAGGACAAACTTGTGGGCACTTGGAAACTGGTGTCTGCTTCGAGCACAACATCGACAGGAGAGCGCAGCGAGACTCCCTATGGTCTCAATCCTGTCGGTTTTCTCACCTATACTGAAGATGGCAGAATAACCGCCATGATCAGTCATGGTGGACGAAAGGTACTCTCTTCCGGCGGGGGAGATCTCGAAGAACAAGCGGAGGCGTTTAAAACATTTTTTGGCTATGGCGGACGGTACACGGTCAGCGGCGACAAGGTAACCCATCACGTCGAAATCTCCTCCATTCAGAACTACGTAGGCAGGGACCTGGTCCGCAACGTCAAGTTCCAGGGCGACCGAATCACTTTGGCTACGCTACCGACGCCCGTGAACGGAAAAACGCAGATCTTCGAATTGATCTGGGAGCGGCTGCGGGTCGGCTCCTGATGACCGCGCTGCTAGAGCGCTTGAAACTTCGAGCCCCGGATAGGCGCCAAGTCTGCCTTTGGCGCCCCGTCGCGCGAGCCCCGGTCTTTTCGGTGTTAAACTCGACTTCAGTTCCTGCGTTACTGAAACTCTGATCGCTGGAATAGGTGCAGGTTGCCCAAGGTTATCGTTCCTACCAAGAAAGTTCTTTTCACCGAAGAAATTCTGCAGGATCCCTATCCCGCGTACGCCCGCTTGCACGAAGAGGGACCGTTGCATTACCTGGATGTTGACGGCCAATGGGCGTTATGGTCGATTGTGAGCCACGCCGAGTGCTCCGTAGCAGCGAAAGATCCCAGACTTTCCGCAAAGCGCTCGCAGCAGATGATATTGTCGCTTCCGCTCAGCCGCCAGTCCGAATTCAGCGAGCTGGCGCGCATGCTGGGCTTGTGGCTGATTTTCATGGACCCGCCGGAGCACACCCGGCTCCGCAAGCTTCTCAATAAGGGATTTTCGCCGGCGGCGGTCGAAGGCTTGCGTCCGCAAGTCGAAGCCATCGTTGATCGAATGCTAAAGCCCCTCCAGCCCGGCTCGGAAATCGAACTCATGCGCGAGTTTGCCAATCCAATGCCCGTGCGCATCATTTTGGAAATGCTCGGAATACCGCAAGAACTGCGGGACACGTTCGTCGATTGGTCGCGGGCCATCGCCGTGTTTCGAGGCAGTCCGGATCGCACGGTGGAACAGGCGCGGGCTGCGCAAGATGCCCTGATTGCCTTAACCGATTTTTTCCAAAAAACCGTGGCTGAACGAAGACGCCATAAGGGGAGCGACCTGATTAGCCTTCTCATCGACATCGAGGAAGAAGGAGAAGTGCTCACCGAAGAAGAGCTATATGCGCAGTGCATCGCACTGCTGTTCGCAGGGCACGAGACGACTCGAAATCTGATCGGCAACGGAATGTACACCCTCCTGCGGCACCCGCAAGAAACGGCGGAGTTGCGAGAGAAACCGGAGATGATCCGCACGGCCGTCGAGGAGATTTTGCGTTATGAAAGTCCCGTACAATTCACCGCTCGCGTGCTCAAGGAAGATGTCGAGATTTGCGGCCAGCATATTCCGAAGAAGTGGTCCGTCCTATGCATGCTCGGTGCGGCGAACCGGGATCCAAAACGGTTTCGGGACCCGGATCAGTTAGACCTCAAGAGGCTGAACAACCAACACCTGGCGTTCAGTGCGGGTCCGCATGCTTGTATTGGAGGGCAACTTGCGCGATTAGAAGGGCAGGTTGCACTTCTGAACCTGGTGCAGCGTTTTCCGGAGATGAAGCTTACCGGCCCGCGACCCGAGTGGGCTCCTACATTTGGATTCCGAGGACTGAAGCGTCTCCCAGTAATTATGTGAAAGCTCCGCTCGTGCGCTGGGTCACCTACGCCGGCAATGTAGACAACCGGCGAACACCGGCCATAACGTCGTTGAAATGTATGCCGAAGTCGATGAGACAAGCGATCTCGTCTACTCCATTTTCGCTCAGGCGTTCTGCCTGCTGAGCACATTGATCGACAGTCCCGATAAAACTCAACGGGCTGCGCAAGTTGTTACGCGCTTGAAATTCGATCATTATTTCAGTTTCTTCTTCGCTAAGACGAGAAAGTTCCGGCTGCACCCAACTTGTTTTCCGCAAAACGCCTCGGTCATCTTTTGTTCCCACGGAATGATTTTTTTGCATTTCGATGTTGACCCTGAGGTATTCAGCCATCGCTGGTTGGGCTATCGTTCTTATCTCGTCATCGTTGTTCCCCACAAAGGTATGCGCCATCAACGTGATGTGACCTCGACGGCCATGATGCGCCTGAATTTCGTCGCGATAAAGTTTGGCTTTACGGAGGAGCTCCTTGAGGTCATGATTCAGTGAAAAGTTTGCCGTCATAACATTGAAACCGAGCCTGCCGGCGTTCAAAAAAGTGTCGTCTGATTGAGCAGTCAACCAGATTGGGAGTTCCGGTTGAATAGGCGCTGGCAGAATGTTCACGTCGGTTTTGACTCCCATACCATTGGGCAACGACACTTTCTCGCCTCGCCATAGTTTCTGGACGATGGCGATCTTCTCATACATATCGGCGTGGCGATTCTGGTATGTATCAGGCGAGAGAACAAAATCGTTGGCGTGCCATCCTGAGGCGGCCGCAATGGCAACCCGCCCGTTTGAAAGATTGTCAATCATGGACCATTCTTCGGCTACGCGCAGAGGGTTCTGCAACGGTAGGACGACGCTGCCAGCCCGGATGGAAATGTTCTTCGTTATGACCGCTAGCGCGGCGCCGGTGACGGAGGGACTTCCGTACAGCCCCCCGAACCGTTGGAAGTGCCTTTCGGGCGTCCACACGGCAGCAAACCCGTGCTCGTCGGCAAGCTTCGCAGATTCCAGCAGCATTTGATACTTGCCGCCCGGCTGTTCTGCGGAGTCAGCGCTGAAGAAGAACAAGCTAAGCTGAGGTATCATTCGGAATCTCTTTCTTGATTGCAGGAGCGCCAGCGATCATAACACCCGGCTTCCCGCGGGACAGCTGTTGATCCGTGCCGTGCAGTACGCGCTCGGACGATTGCTTCTGTGGCGTCGCGGCCGAGATCAAAAATCGGAACCCTCGGGGCGAGGACGGCGAGCAAGACCGATAATGTAAGGTTGTATGATGGTTTCCGGATCTTGAGCTACCCTCCGTCGCCAGAGCGAGCAACCTTTTCGCCACTACCTCCCCTCTGTAGGACATCCGGGCTAGACGCGCGTGAGCTGGGCAAGGACGTCAAAATGCGGGTCACGGGCGAACAGGACAAGCGAATGTTGCAGAATGAGGGCTGCGATCCACATGTCGTTGGTTGGAATCGGGAGTGCCTTGCTTACGCAGTTGGCGGTAAACGGCTGCGTAATGATGCGTCGTCTGTCCATCGGCATAAAGTACACCGACGCCGGCCTTGAGGAGAAAACGGCGCAGGACAGCGTCGTTGCGCGGTTTCTTGGCTGCCCGCAGCAAATCCGGCGCGCAATTCTCCTAGCACGATGAATGGCAACCAGACTTCGGCGGCGAGTTCGACCGTTTCGACTACGGATACATTGCCCCGGCAAAGGTCGGCGTAGCGCTTCGCGTCGAGCGCCAGCTTCACCGCCACATCTCCCTGTCAATGGTGTCCTGTGCGGCCAGCGCACTATCGAAAGCAGGGTCTTTGCGCCAGGTGCCGGCTATGTCGCCGAGATCGCGCTGCCGGCCGAGCTCCCCGGTAATCCCAGCGCCGCGGGCCAAGGTTTCAATCGCTACTTCGTTCAGGCTTTTGCCCTGTTCACGGGCAGCCTTGCGAAGAGCTTCGTCCAAAGTATCCGGCACGTTGCGAATCGTGTATTGCATGCATGTATTGTTGGCATTGTAGGCGTAAAATGCAAGCACGCGGGAAGTTGTCTTGTAGAGGACGAACTGCAATAGACGCATTTACTGTTGGCTGCCTGCGCAAGTCCACGGCCTGAGTCTGGTCACGCCGCAATGCTTCTGATTTCGAGGAACGGTGAAAGCTATTGTGACTCCATGGTTATAGAAGTGGCGGTTTCCGGAACGACGCGTCAAGCTTTTTTTGAGCGTGGCCTCGTTTAGGCAGTGCGCTCCCCGAAGCTCGTTAGGAAGTTGCAAGCGAACCTGGCAGCAGCCAGCCGGTCCTGCCTCCCGTGAGTGTGCAGCTGACTCGGTGAATTGCGGCTTGCGCGTGGCTTTCGGCTCTTGAGGATCAGGCGCCGGTGAGGTAAGATTGTCTTACCATGCAGACCAAAGTATCCACCAAGGGCCAAGTCGTTCTCCCCGGTCCGCTTCGCCGTCGGCTTGGGATCCGCGCCGGTGACGCCCTTGAGGCGAACATCGAAGCCGGTCGAATTGTGTTGACGCCCGGTAACAAGCGTCGCCACCGGGTCAAGATCGTAACCGATCCTGCGACCGGACTGCCTGCTTTCAGTGCCGGTCCCGAGGCCCCGACTTTGACCAGCAAAGAGGTCGAGGAAATCTTGTCAAACTTTCCATGATTTATTTGCTCGATGTGAACGCGCTGGTTGCGCTGGGATTTGTCAATCACGAGTTTCACGATCGCGTGGTTTCTTGGATCCGCGCGCAAGACTCGCCGACCTTGGCAACCTGCTCGATTACAGAGTTGGGATTTGTGCGCGTGCTGGCGCAGGTCCCGGCGTACGGATTTACCATCGCCCAAGCCCGCGCGCTGTTGATGCTTCTGAAGGAGGCGAGCGGTGCCCGCGTCACATTCATGCCGGACCAGCACGATGTCTCTCATCTTCCAACTTGGGTCCGAACAGCGAAGCACATCACCGATGGCCACTTGAGCAAGCTGGCCAGCGCGAATGGCGCAGTTCTTGCAACCCTAGACGAGAATATTCCAGGATCGCATCTCATCGCCAAGTAGACATCTCGAATCGCCTTCCTTCGTGAAGTTGGGAACTAAATCGCGGGACCGTTTTCTGGCAGGCGCGCTTGCCTGAGAGAGTTATGGTTCGCGAACGTCTGATTGGCGTGCGTTGGCAGTTTGCTTCGAATAACTTCGGCCTCGATATTGGTAATAAGAAGAGAGCACGCGCTTAAAAGCTTGCCTTGCGAAAAGCGCAAACCACGCCCATCTTCCGATCGACTCCCGACGGGCGGTTTTCCACATGGACGACAGCAATTTCAGACGCTCCCGATGAGTGATGCGAATTTCGATTCCTTTCGCAGCAATGATCTGGTAGGCATTTCGTTCCAGACGAGCGGAGCGGAAATCCTTGCCGAGCGCTCCCATCAACGATCCTGCGACGCAGTGTTCGACGACGGCATCGGGAACGAATAAGGGCAGATCACCAACCTCGATCAGTTTGGCTAATAAGAGAGTGTCCTCGCCCCGAAGTGCAACATGGTCGAACAGGCCAGTGTCGATGTCCGCCATCGTAGCCCGAATGGCAAAGCCCGCGGTGTTCAAGTATCGAATGCGACCGTCCGGCTGAAGCGTGTGATCTTGAAAATTTACCAGCCTAAGTTCTTCTGCCCGGCCGACCAGGCTTGAGCAGTTTCCTGCAAGCCGTAATTGAAAGCAATCGTGCTGCGGTGACTGTGCGATTTTTGCGTTCAGCGCCGCCAGACAATTGGGACGGAGCCGGCTGTCGGCATCTACAAACAGCAAGACTTTCCCCTTGGAGGCGCGAATTCCCCGGTTTCTGGCAGCCGGAATGCCCGAATGATCCTGTTGGATCAGCCTGAGCTGGTGAGGCGGGATTGAGTTGCGAACCAACTCCGGGGGATTTTGGGAACTGCCATCGTCCACGATCACAACTTCGAAACTGGGAGCGTTGGCTTGCTGCGCCAGCGACTGCAGACATCCTTTAAGCATCTCCCAGTCGTTGTAAACGGCGACAATAATGCTGAATTGCGGAGACTCACTCCAAGCTTGACTGGCCTGAACCATCGACCGTTCGCTCTCCGAAAACGCTGCAAACGTAGAATTGCATACGGGAGAAGGAAAACAAAACCGTACTGACTCATAAGTAGTGGGTGAGTTGGTTCACCAAGGGCAGTGGCGAGGGAAGATCCCTCACTCCCCCGATGAAAACGCGGGCTGCGACATGACGCCGGAAGATTAGCGGTCTCATACATGGTGTTGAACGTAGTTAGTTAGGTATTTTCTGGGCTTAGCAAAACCGGCAAAAGGAGGACATGCGAGGACGATGGGAACTCGGCGATGCCCAGCGGCAACTGATCGAATCGATCTTGCGACCGCAGCGACGCTTCCATGGTTCGAGATCGTCCGCGTCAGGACACGCGAGCGGTGCTCGACGACTTCGCTCCGAGAAACCCAACT
>JASHRB010000492.1 GCA_030037575.1 Candidatus Sulfotelmatobacter sp.
GGCGAGAGCGAAATCACGTGGTAGTGCCCGCCCGCGTAGGAAATGGCGTAGCCCAGCAACAAGCCCATCACGGTTCCGATCACGCCAATCAAAACTCCCTGCGCAATAAAAATGTTGCGTATTTGTGAGGTCCGCGTGCCCATCGACAGGAGCACGGCAATGTCCCTGGTCTTTTCCATGACCATCATGATCAGCGAAATCAGGATGTTCAATGCGGCCACAAAAACGATCAAACCGATGGTGATGAATGTGACCAACCGCTCCAGTCGCAGCGCGTGAAACAGGGCTTTGTTCTGCTCCATCCAGTTCGTGGCCATGAAGCCTGGGCCGGCGGCATTTTCCAGTTCCCGCGAAACCCGGTC
Organism: Candidatus Sulfotelmatobacter sp.; assembly: GCA_030037575.1. GTDB lineage: Bacteria > Acidobacteriota > Terriglobia > Terriglobales > Acidobacteriaceae > Sulfotelmatobacter. Next base: position 363 of record JASHRB010000492.1, read on the forward strand.
CGCCTTATAAATGTCGTCAATTTTGAACTCGATGACGGAAATCAAATCGCCCAGGCCGAAAAGTTGCTGCGCGGCGGAGAGGCGCGTGAAGGCCCAGGAGGAGTCGTAATCGAAGAATCCCGAGTCGAAGATTCCCACCACGCGAAAACGGCTGTATTTGGGCACCATTCCGAAGGGTGTGAGCTCGCCCTGCGGGCTGGTCACCAGAACCACCGAGCCCACCGTGGCCCCGAGACCGTCGGCCATGTCTCGGCCGAGGATGATCGGCGGCATCGCCGCCACCCGGGCCTGGACTTGCCCCAGAGAATCCGGCGGCTCGTCCCCGCTGCGGTTTCGCCGGCTCGCGCCGTCGCCCGCATTCCTCGCCTCCGACCATGCAGCGGGGGATGCCGGCTCTTCCAGTGCGTCCGCCGACCCTTGTTTGATCGTGCTCAGCAGATCACCGATGCTGCGTTCATCCGCCGGGATCATGCCCTTGAGCACGGCCCCGCGTGCGCGCGGGCCGCGGGAAATCAACACCTGTTCGAAAATCGCCGGGGCGTCGGCAAGCACGTGCGGTTCTTTGGCCAGTCGAGCCAGCAGGGGTTTCCAATCCTTGATTCCGTCATCTTCCACGCGCAGCAAACTGATGTGCGAGGTCGAGCCAATCAGGCGCTCCTGCAAATCCTGGCGGAAGCCATTGTTGATTGCCAGCGCCACGATCAGCGAAGCCACGCCCGCGGCGACTCCGGCAATGGAAATAGCGGTGATCACGCCAATAAAAGCCTGCCGCCGCTTGGCACGCAGATAGCGGGTGGCGATAAAGAGCTCAAATTTCATTCGCGAGGTCAGGTTCTACCCGAGATTTGACGCCTGAAGTCAGCCGAGTCGCGTAATACCGGGAAGTCCACTGAAGGCGGCCTCAAAGCTCAGGATTCGATCAATTCTATGCCGCTCCATGACCGCCACGTGAACGGCGTCTCGTGCGGGCAACCGCCGGTGCCCCCGCATAATTTCTTTGGCCCGCTCGGTGGCGGCCAAGTCTATTTCTAGAACCTGGTCCACCACTCCGAGCAGGGCATCGAACCCCTCCTGCATCCAGTCGCGGCGCTCGATGGCCGCGTAGCGGTGCAAGATTTCCTGGACAACTTCCGCGTCCGTGACCAGCCGTTCGCGCTGGCTGAGCGGTTTTTCCAGCCAGCGCTGCGCATCGGTTTTGCGCGGGCTGGCCGTACCCTCGAGATACAGGAGAATATTTCGAGTCGACGAAAATCACGAATTGGTATCCTGCAGGGATCCCCTCTCAATTTCCGCCAGCATCTGCTCGATATCGCCGCTGGGGTGACTGTGGGCGGCAGCCAAGCGGATGGCACCGAGTTTCTTCTCGACCTGGCGAACCGGCTCGCCGCGGCGCGCGTTCCCGAGCGCCTGTCGAACCCATTGCGCGACAGTCCTCTGGCGCGCACGAGCCATGCGCTGGATTTCACGATATTCCGCATCCGGGAGGAGCACTGGTAATCGATGAGTCACATCAGGAGTATAAATACTCATCGATATGAGTCAAAGCTCCAGCCGCGCCTCCATCGGCAGCCCCGGCGGGTGGTACGGAAAGCCTTTGCCTATGGCAGAGTAGAAGCTCACCCATGCCGATTCCTTCCCCCCACAAAGCTGGACGCGTCGCCTTCACCCATGCGGATTTCGTGCACTTTGAAATCGCCCGCTTGCTCATTGTGGCGGCGGTCGAAATGCAGTCGGTCGCCGTAGGATGGCAGGTCTACGACATCAGCAAGCGCGCTCTGGATCTTGGCCTGGTGGGGCTGGCGCAGTTTCTGCCCGGCATTCTGCTGTTTCTGCTTTCGGGCCATACCTCGGACCGGTTCGACCGGCGGAAGGTTTTGGCGTCGTGTTATGGGGGATACGCCGTCTGCTCCGGCCTTCTATTGCTAATCGCTCAACATATGCGAGCCGTGCGCCCCATCTACATTGTTCTGGTTCTTCTGGGAGTGGTCCGCTCATTCAACGGGACGGCCAGCCGCGCCATTCTGCCCCAGCTCGTTCCCGACGAGCATTTTGCCAACGCTGTGGCCTGGAACGCCACCACCTTTCAGGCGGCGACCATTCTGGGCCCCTCGCTCGGGGGAATTCTTTACGCGGCCTTTCGCGGGCCGTCGGCGGTTTATGCGACCGCAATGTTAATCGCCCTGGGAGCGCTGGCCTCGATGCTTCGCATCAAGACGCGGACGCAACTCCGGCGCCGCGAACCGGTCACGTTAACCAGCGTGCTCGCCGGCCTGCATTTCATTTGGCGGGAAAAGCTGATTCTCGGAGCAATTTCTCTCGATTTATTCGCCGTGCTATTAGGGGGGGCCGTCGCCCTGCTGCCGGTCTACGCCCGGGAAATTCTTCACACCGGCCCCTGGGGTCTCGGACTGTTGCGTACCGCCCCCGGCGTTGGTGCGGCGCTCATGGCCGTAGCGCTGGCGCATCGCCCGATTCCCGGCCGGGCTGGCCCAACCCTGCTTTGGGCGGTGGCGGGCTTCGGCATCTGCACCATACTTTTCGGCGTTTCGACCAGTCTGACTCTCTCCCTGATCTCGCTGATTTGCCTGGGGGCGGTTGACATGATCAGCGTCATCATCCGCGCCACCCTGGTTCAGCTGCGAACGCCAGATGAAATGCGGGGGCGGGTCATGTCGGTGGACATGGTCTTTATTGGCACATCCAATGAGCTCGGCCAGTTTGAATCGGGTTTAACCGCGCAATGGTTTGGCACGGTGCCGGCCGTATTGCTGGGAGGGGTGGGGACGTTGCTCGTCATTGGGCTATGGGCTTGCATTTTCCCCCAACTGCGCGAGGCCGGCGAACTAAGTTCCATGGAAAGCGTTTCCGCTCCCCTCGACGCCGTCGCCGGCCAATCTCTTGAGGCCAAGGAATCCACCTAAAGGGCGCAGGCGCGTATTTTCGAGGCGATGGGGCACAGGCAAGGTTCCGGTGAAGGCAGTCGGCGCAGTGCAGAAAAAAATGTGCCCGCGCACCCAAATACCTCGCAACCCTCTGGCCCCTCCCCCTCATCAGATTCAGCCGCTAAGGGATCTTAGGTACAAAACCTCTGTCCCCACCCTGACGTTCCATCGCTACTTT
>JASHRB010000493.1 GCA_030037575.1 Candidatus Sulfotelmatobacter sp.
TGTCGAGGAGAGACCGCTGCCCATCCTCGGCGGTGCCCACGACACCCTTGCGTCGGGTCATTCAGATTCCTCCCGCGCCACTTCGCGGCCTGAAAACGACAAACCCACGGCGGAGGAGAGCCCCGCCGTGGGTGTTGCCCGCCTATATTCTCTCCTTTTGCACATCCTGCAAGCCGCTTCGCCGGGGTTTACACTCGGCTTCGGCTACAGCTTCATAAGTTTCATGACCGATTGCCTGACCCGCGTCCGCGGAGCTATCCGGCTGCCTGGCGCAGCATGGTGGCGGCGTGTTTCAGCACGGCGTCGGTAATCTGGCTTCCGGATAGCATCCTCGCCAATTCTTCCGCGCGTTCCTTATCACCCGACAGGTGCTTAATCGTCGTAATCGTTCGATTCGCCCGCGTGGACTTTTCCACATAAAAATGCCGGTCGGCGAAACAGGCGATCTGCGCCAGATGCGTGACGCATAACACCTGGGCGTCGCGCGCCAGGCGCTTCAGGCGCTGGCCGACGGATTCCGCCACGCGGCCGCCGATTCCGGCGTCGATTTCATCGAAAATAAATGTCGTATCGCCCGCGCGAGCGCCGCGAATGTTGCGACCCACGCGCGCCTGGCCGACGACGGTGCGCAGGGCGAGCATCAGGCGCGAAATTTCTCCGCCGGACGCGATCTTCTCCATTACGCGCAACTCCTCGCCGGGGTTGGGGGAGATGCGGAACTCGATTTCGTCGATGCCGGTTGCGCCTCCCTGCCCTTCCGGAGCTTTTTCAAAGTGAATCTTCATGCGCGTCTTTTCCATACCGAGCTGGGCCAGCTCGGCGAGCACCAGCTTCACCAGGCGGAGCGCGGCTTCAAGGCGTTTCTCTGAAAGCGCCTCGGCGGCCTTGTGATATTCGGCCGAGGCTTTCGCTAAGTCTTTGCGGACAATCTCGCGCCGCTCGTCCTCGTGTTCGAGTCCGGCGAGTTTCTGCCGCGTCTCGGCGGCATACGCCAGAATCGCTTCCACGCTGCTGCCGTATTTGCGCTTCAGGCGATCAATCAGCACCAGGCGATCTTCGATTTCCTCAAGGCGAGCGGGGTTCGCCTCCAGCTTGCCGGCGTAGTCGCGCAGAAAGTCGGCGATATCTTCGAGCGCCGCACGTGCGGAAGCTAGCGACTCAACCTGAGGCACGGCGGCGGAATCGAAACGGCCCAGCTCCTCGAGCTGGCGCGCCGCGGCGGCCACGCGCACAATTGCGGCCCCCTCATCCTCGTACAGTTCCTGAAAGGCGCCGCCGGCGGCGGCGCGAATTTTTTCCAGATTGGCCAGGACGCGCCGTTCCTCTTCCAAACGCGTGTCCTCGCCCGGTTCGAGCTTTGCCTCATTCAGCTCGCGAACCTGGAACGACAGCAAGTCAACAGTGCGCAGGCGTTCCTGCTCGTTTTGGCTGAGCGATTCAAGTTCTTTTTCCAGCTCGCGGCGGTGGGCATGCAGCGCGGCGATGGAATCAAGCTCAGCGCTCGCGCCGGCAAACTGGTCGAGCAGATTGAGCTGTGCGCCGCGATCGAATAACTCTACATGCTCGTTTTGCCCGTGCATTTCCACCAAGCGATGCGCGAGCGCGCGCACGGCCGCGAGCGTGGCCGGCTGGTCATTCACGAGCATGCGGCTGCGCCCACCCGATTGCACCTCGCGGCGCAAAATCAGCTCGCCTTCCTCGCCCACCCCGACACCCAGTGCCGTGATCGCTTCGTTCCAGGGCGCCTTTCCCTCGGCGGAAAAGACGGCGGTCACCTGGGCCCGCTCCTCACCACTGCGAATTACCTCCGCCGAGGCCCGCCCACCCAGCGCCAATCCCAGCGCGTCCACCAGAATGGATTTCCCCGACCCGGTTTCACCGGAAAGCACATCCAACCCCGGCCCGAAATCCACGCTTAGGCTGTCTATGACGGCGTAATTTTGGATGTGGATTTCACGAAGCATGGCGGCGCGGCCGGAAGTTTATCACAGAGGGGCTGAAAGGCAGTAGGCAGTAGGCAGTAGGCAGTAGGCAGAACGCGCTGGGAAGCGAATTTATTATAGCTCCCCTGAAACATGTCCCCTGTCGTTCACGTTGTAGCAGATATAAGTGCCCGGGCTTCGCCGGAGTAAGGAGGCGCAAGATGGTGAATGAGCGTGCCCCCAGGAAATTCAGGATCCCACGAAGAATCTTAAGAACCGGGCTCGTAATCTTCGCACTGCCTGCCAGCGTTCTCATCAACTCGGGGCAACTGCCGGCTCGATCTCCGCAGGAACCAACCGCGCAGCCTAAAATGGATTTCGAAGTTGCTTCCGTCCGGCAGAGCAAACCCGACGCGCCTCCACGCGGGAATGAATCCCTGACACCATTTGAAGTGCCGGCCCCCAAAGGCGGGTTGTTCTCGGCCAACGTCCCGTTACTTGTCTACATCATGTTCGCTTACAAGATTCTTGACTTCAGTCAAGTACAGTCGATAAGCCAGCATTTGCCGGATTGGGCCCGTGAAGAACGCTTTGAAATCCAGGCGAGGGCGCCGATGGACCAACCCACAAAAGACCAGGTTCGAGCCATGATGCGGACTCTGCTCGAAGACCGCTTCAAGCTGGCGATTCACACCGAAACGCGACAGGTTCCGGTTTACGCTCTAGTTTTGGCCACGCCAGGAAATCCCGGGCCGCACCTCAAGCCGCGACCAGCCGATCAACCGTGTCCCGATCAGGCCGACACTACGCCGCCTAAGACTCCAGGGGCCGCGCCTCCACTCTACTGCGGCATGGCGGTGTGGCGAGTGAACGGCCTGCTGCATCTCAGGATGGTGGACGTATCGCTCGACGAGATGGTCAGCATGCTGGGCGGGGCTGCCGGAGTGATCGGAGGCCGCGACCCCCGCCCCATCGTCGATCAAACCGGTCTGAGTGGAAGGTTTGATGTAAACATCGAGTTCCTGAAAGACCCCGGCGGAGCGGACCTCGACTCTGACGCCGCAGGTCCAACGTTTACGAACGCACTGAAAAATCAACTGGGCATGAAATTGGTAAAACAAATCGGGCCAGCACAAATATTCATCATCGACCACGTCGAGCAACCTTCGGAAAACTAAATGCTTCTCGGATGGTTTCCAGCGGAATAATCTGCCAACGGCCGGCAACGACGGGGAAATGCCTTCTGCCTTCTAAACTTTCTCGTCTTCTTCCAGCATCTTTCCTTTCGTTGACTGCCTCAAATCAATATGTTACGTTGACTCAACAGGCGTTTTTAAGGCATTGGGGTCGCAAAGGAGGTTAATTGGCTGCTGCGCTTCTGGTTTTGTACCAGGGATTTACGCAAGACTT
>JASHRB010000494.1 GCA_030037575.1 Candidatus Sulfotelmatobacter sp.
AGATACAAGCAGCTGGTCATGGAATACCACCCTGACCGTGTGGCTCACCTTGGGCAAGAGCTCAAGGATCTGGCGGCAAGAAAGACGACGGAAATCAATGCCGCGTTTGCCGCGATCCGGCGGGTGCGCAAAGCATGACGAAGCATGAGGCTGCCCGCTTGACAGTGGGCATTTTTGATTCTAGTCTTCAGCAAGCATCAGGAGCGGCTCAGGGAAGCCTGAGCCCGGCAACCGAGACGTGGAGACGTCACGGTGCCTGAGCAAAGTTTGCTCGATGTGCGGAACGCATTTTCCGAAGCGAGTCTCCGCCAGAAATGTCCGCCCGATGCAGGGCGGTTTTTCATTTTTGGACTCCTGATGCATGCCAATTCCCTAAGGAGCATGCATTATGGCTGAGATAGCGGTAGAAACAAGCACGCCTGCAACCCCGACCCCACTCCACTCCACGGCTTACACCTTTACTTCAGAATCGGTGTCCGAAGGACATCCGGACAAAGTTTGCGACTACATCGCCGACTCGATCCTGGACGCCTACCTTGCCGAAGACCGACATTCGCGAGTTGCCTGCGAAGTGTTGTGCAAGGAGAACACGGTTGTGCTGGGCGGAGAAATTACATCGGCCGGCCGCGTGGACCACGAAGCCATTGCGAGAGAGGCGATCCGCGAGATCGGATACACGGATCGCGCAGCCGCTTTTAACGCGGACGATGTGCGGGTGGTGCAGATCATCTCCCGACAATCGCCGGACATTGCCCGAGGTGTGGACGCGGATAAGAGCTTGGATCGTGAACAGGGCGCAGGCGATCAGGGAATTATGTTCGGTTACGCGACGAATGAGACTTCGGAGCTGATGCCCTTGCCCATTCAGTTGGCCCATCAGCTCACCCAAGGGCTGGCTGATGATCGCCGGACCGGCAAGTATCCTTGGATGTGGCCCGACGCAAAGTCGCAGGTGTCGGTTCTCTACGCAGGCAATAGGCCGCTGTCCGTCACCGATGTCCTGGTATCCACTCAGCATTCCCCCGAGGTGAAACGCGAGGACATCGTCGCTTACGTTCGCGAGACGCTGGCGCCGCGAGTTCTCGGCCAATGGTTCCATCCTGACATAGCTTTCGCGGTCAACCCGACCGGAAGCTTCGTGCACGGCGGACCTTCGGCAGACTGTGGTGTTACCGGCCGAAAGATCATCGCGGATACTTACGGCGGTGCTGCTCATCATGGCGGCGGCGCATTCAGCGGCAAAGACCCGTCGAAGGTCGACCGCAGTGCAGCCTATTTCTGTCGCTACGTTGCGCGTCAAATCGTAAAAGCAGGATTGGCGACGCGGGCTGAGATCCAGGTGGCGTATGCGATCGGCGTGGCTCGGCCAACATCGGTAAAGGTGGACACCTTCGGGACGGGCAAAAACGGTGAGGCCGCGGAGTTTGTTCGCGAGTTTGATTTTCGGCCTGCAGCCATGATCGAACGTCTGAACCTTCTTCGTCCGATTTACCGGCAGACGACGAACTACGGACACTTCGGCAAAAAGTCCTTGACCTGGGAGAGCTCGTAAGCCGCCTTACGATGGTAGTGGCCGCCGATGTCGGGCCGACCGCGCCTTGTCGGTTCGATGGCGCGGGGGCCGGCATTCCCCGGGATTACCGGCGGATTGGCAACCAGGTGCGGGTCAATGATCTTCGGCCAGTCTTGAGCTGTTCAGTGCCGGAGGCGGAGTAGGAAATAAAAAAGGAAGGTGCCACATGGCGAACCAACCGGCCAAGAGTTATTACAGAATTGTTGAATCCGTACTGAACAGCGAGGTGGAAAAGGAGATCAACGAACTGATAGAACAGGGCTGGAAACCTCTGGGCAGCCTGCTCATCGTGGTCAAGAAAGCGGTCGAGGGCAGTGAGCAAATTCACTACGTGCAGGCGATGATCAAAAGTTGATCTCGCTCTCCTAAAATCCTGGCGCCGCGCCGGCTACGTTGACTTCGTGATGCATCTTTTGTTGTACTAATGTGCAGTAAGGGTGAAGGAGTTCACCGTCAACCGCTGTCCCATCCTTGAGCCGGGCACAGCTGATGACTCCTGACAAGCGGGACTTGTCTCGGAGTCATTTCCCGGCAACGATTCCGCAAAATAGGGAATAAGTCTTCGGACGTGAGCGCAATCTGGTTTCGCCGGAGGTGCTCGTGTCTAAACGGCGGAGGTACGCCTGCTTGAAACGGAACAAAGACGTGGTCGACAACAAGCCCGACTCCGCCAACACCTTGTGGGCCTCGCGAACCGGCCTGAGTAAAGCGTTCGCGCTGGGCGGTTGCCTGATTTGCAACGCCGTGCATGCGGCTGAGCGCAAGGAAATCCACTCCTTCCTCTACGAAGGCATGATGTTTCCGTTCGTGCGGCAAAAGTTCCTGGACGGCGGCGGGTTTTGTCTACGCCACTTTTGGATGGCCAAAGAAATGGAAGACGAAACCTGGCTCAGCGGCGGTTTGGCAATGGCAATGCTGTGCGAAAATCTCACCCGCTTCGCCCAAACCGGGCTCTCCGAGGCTGCGGCCGCCGCTCCCAACCCTCGGCCCCCGCTGCGCAAGCACCGTGAGCCACACCTGTTTCTCCCCGGACACGATTGCATGTTCTGTCAAGACAACCGGGGAAAGGAGCAGTCCTTGGCGGAAGATCTCGAAACCCTTATTGATGAGGATGAGTTTCGGAAGCCTTTGACAGCGCATGGACTGTGCATTCGGCACGGCGAGTTGGCCCTGCAGACCTGGAAAGATCAAGAAAAAAAGCGAGAGCTGTTCGTCCAGCTCGAAATGCGCGTCAGCGAACTGGCCGCCGACTTACGCGAGTTCATCCGCAAGCGCGATTACCAGTATCGTGCCGAACCTCCTGGCCGGGAGCAGGATTCCGTGCTCAGAGCCATGCGCTTTTTCGTGGGCCCCATCCCTACGGGCTGAGATTCAAGAAGGAAGAACCATGAAAATTGCCATCATCTCCGATGTGCACGGGAACTACGAAGCCTTACGGTCCATCCCCGAACCGTTCGATGAGCTGTGGGTGCTGGGCGACCTGGTGAACTATGGCCCGGAACCCGGAGGAGTGGTTGATTTTGTCACAGGCAATAGCACGGTTGTCGTGCGCGGCAACCATGACCACTCGATTGGATACGATGTCGATCCGCGCTGCAACGCTCGCTACCGGAAGATGGCGGAGATTACGCGCCGATACACGGCCTCCGTGCTGAGCGAAGAACAAAAGGCGCTTCTGCGTCGGTTGCCCCTCAAATTGGAGTTAAAGCGGCAAGACACCAGCTTCTATCTGTGCCATGCCAAGCCGTCCGATCCGCTATACGGGTATTGCCCCGAGCAATCGGAAGAATGGGTTTGCGAACTGGATCACATCCAAGGGGACGTGTTGCTGGTCGGCCATACCCACACGCCGTTCATTCGCAGGATTGGCCATCGCGTAGTGGTAAATCCGGGAAGCCTCGGCCAGCCGAAAACCGGCAGCCCCGACGGGTGCTACGCGGTGTGGCAGGACGGTGTTTTTCAACTGAAGTCCTTCCCCTACTCTGTGGATAAGACTGCGGGGAGACTGCGGAGGTTGGGATTTCCGCAAGAAGTGGAAAAGGACTTGATCACGGTACTTCAATCGGGCTCCCTCGAAGGAACTCATAAATGACCGAGGAGAAGTCATGTCAAAGATAAAAAGCATCGATGCGATGGAAATTCTGGACTCGCGCGGAAACCCCACCGTGCAGGTGAGCCTGACTCTGGCTGGCGGCGCAACCGGGGTGGCGAAGATTCCCTCAGGCGCGTCAACCGGGAAGAAGGAAGCGGCCGAACTTCGCGACCGAGACCAGGCCCGCTACCAGGGAAAAGGTGTTTTGAAAGCAGTGCACAAGGTCACCGGTGTCATTCAGCCGGCGATAAAAGGATTTGATGCCGCGGATCAAAAAGGATTGGACGAGAAACTGATGGCCCTCGACGGTACGCCCAACAAGTCGAATCTAGGGGCCAATGCCATTCTGGGAGTCTCAATCGCGGCGGCGAAGGCCACGGCAGCGGAAAAAAAGATTCCTCTGTACCGACAACTCGTTTCGCGCAACGAGTACATCTTGCCTGTACCGCAACTGAATGTGCTCAATGGTGGAAGGCATGCCGACAACAACGTCGATTTTCAGGAATTCATGATCGTACCGCTGGGAGCGCCTCGTTTCAGCGAGGCCTTACGCGCCGCGGCGGAGACCTTTCAAACGCTCAAGCAGGTGCTGCACGAAAAGGGCTACGAAACCAGCGTGGGGGACGAAGGAGGCTTTGCTCCTCGCTTGCGATCCAATGAGGAACCGGTGGAACTGATCCTGGCCGCGATTCGGAAGGCCGGTTACCAGCCCGGAAAGGATATTGCGATCCATCTCGATCCGGCGGCCAGCGAATTCTACGAGAACGGACAATATGTGTTCCGCAAATCGGACAAGACGCACAAAAGTTCCGATGAAATGATTGCGCTTTGGGCGGACTGGCTGAAGAAGTATCCGATTCCCTCGCTGGAAGACGGGTTGGCGGAGGACGACTGGGAAGGTTGGAAGAAATTGACTGCTAAGCTGGGGGGCCAAGCACAGTTGGTAGGCGATGACATCTTCGTGACCAACCCTGAAATCCTCTCCAGGGGAATCGAACAGGGAATCGCCAATTCGATTTTAATCAAACTCAACCAGGTCGGAACGGTCACGGAGACGTTGCGCTGCATTGAGGTGGCGCAAAAGTACAACTACACGTGCGTAGTGTCGCACCGCTCCGGCGAAACGGATGACACGACCATTGCTGATTTCACGGTTGCCACCGGCGTCGGTCAACTGAAGGCCGGGTCCGCCTGCCGGGGCGAGCGCATTGCGAAATACAACCGCTTGCTGGAAATCGAAAAAGAGTTGGGATCCCAGGCCAAATATGCTGGGCGGTCTGTTTACCAGCCAGGGAGCAAGTGATGGACGAAGGGAACAAGGCTCTGGGGAACGGGAAAACCGGACGGGCATTTCGCGATCTTCCCGACGAAGAAATTGAGGCGCTCGTCCACAGCCTGCATTCCCTTAACGAGGGGGAACTGGGAATTGACATGCTGGTGGCCTGTGGGGAAAGGGCGATTGGACCGCTGCGCCGTTTCCTGCTGCAGGGCAAACCGAGCGGCATCTTTGTGCCCAGACAACGTGCCGTGAAAGCGCTGGCCGAACTCGGAGCCAAGCAAGTCTTGCTGGATTACCTGGCCTTCGACGAGCAGATTGCAGATCCGGTAGCGGCGCTGGGGGAAGAGGCGGTGAAAAACACAGCCGCACGGGCGCTCGGGGCCTGGCACACCGAGGACGTCTACCAGGCTCTGTTGCGGACCTTGCGCCGTCGGCGCCTGCGGGGAGTAATCGAGGCGCTGGGTGAATTTCCCGGACGGTCGGAGGCGGTGCCAGAGTTGGTGGCGGCTCTGGAGGACGACTTCTGTCGGAGTTCTGCCGAGGATGTACTTCGGAACCTGGGAGAGACTGCTCATTTCGCGTTTATCGATGCTGCCAGGACCCCCAACCCGTCGGGCGCCCGTGAAACCCCCTCAAGCCGCAGCCGGCGAAGAGCAGCCTTGCGTCTGCTCGAATCGCTGCGGCTATTGGTGGAAGATTGGCGCAAGCTTGCCGCCTTGCTTCACGACCGCGACCCCGAGATTGCGGCAAGAGCCGCAGCGATTGCGCTAAATCTTGCCGATCGAAGAAACCAGGAGCTTGCCGTCAAAAGGATGATTGAGGTCTTGCCCGCCGCAGATTGGTTGTTGCAGGGCGAGATTCAAGGATGGCTCGAAACCCATCGGGAAGCGGCCCTGTCCGGCATCAACCAAGAAATCGAGCGACGGCAGGCCGCCTCCGCTTATGTTCGGGCCGCCGATCGTGTTCTGCGGTTGTTGCTTGCCATAAGGCGCAAGCGGGATTCATGAGGCCCGAATTCATTTTTGGTCGCGAAGAAGAACGCCAGCGCATCGACCAGCATCTGGCCAAGGCCCACCCTTTCCTCATTTATGGCCCATCAGGCGTGGGCAAAACCCTGCTCCTAAGCAGCGTATTGTCGCCGTACTCCACCATCCTTTACTGCCAGGACTCGAGCACGATCAATGTCGTATTCCGGAGCATTGCCCAAAATCTGCTGCGTCTCGGCAGTCCGCGCGCCCGGTCCGCGTTTCACAACGAAGAGGGAATCAAAACGAAGTCTGCCGTCTCTCTAAAAGGAATCGTGATGGACTCGCTGAACGAGGGGAAATACTCGGTCGTCCTCGATCATCTGAAACGCCCTTCGTACTCGTTTGCCGCAGCCGTCCGCGAAATGATGGGGTGGGGGTCGACGCCGGTGAGTGCGGTAGCTCGCTCCTCTCACATGGAAGACACTGGTTTTCTCCAACCGTTCTACGGCGACCGGTCGCAGAAGTGTGAAATCCGCAATTTCGATGACCAGACGGCGGAGCAATTTGCCCGCGAGATGATCCAGCGGATCCACCTGTCAGCCACGAACATGAACGAATTCCTGGACAAGGTGCTGGAGTTCAGCGGAGGAAACCCGGGAGCGATTGTGGCATTAATCGATATGGCAACTTATCCAAAGTACCGCTCCGGGGAGCACGTCAAGATCACCCCGCTGTATATCGATTTCCGCATGAATCGGAATATAGCAAGGTGAAAGCTAGCGAGCGGATCCCTCAGACTCGTCCAGCCACTCTCGAAATCCCGGAGCTAGGCAGAGGCTCCGCGTTTCTGTTCTGGTAACCTCGCCAGTGGCGTCGGTTTCTCCGGCCGGCGAAGGCTTTGCATCGGCTTTCGACATCTGCCTTCGTCATACAGGTTTTCCACCCGCCAGCGCAATTTTGGACCTCAAATCCGGTCATGCGATAAGCCGGAATCGAACCGACCGCTTCCACCGCTCGCCTTTCCGTGGCACGTAGCGAAATAGAGAAATAGAGACCCAGCCGCTCCGTTCTGGGCCCCGATGCACCCGCCCTTTCTGGCATGCCGTCCAACGATCGCCGATACGTTCAGGGGGCATTGCTCGGTCCAATTTCCACCCGATCAGCCTAAAAAAGCGGATCCGGTCTTAGCCATTGAAACGTACCGTGTTCGAGCGAACTGTACCCAAGTGCCCTTCGCCTACAAGAAAGGAGAGTATCTCCTGTACTTTGGCGAACTGATGGAAGTCCGGGTTGTCCTGGTCCTCGCTCTTGTAACC
>JASHRB010000495.1 GCA_030037575.1 Candidatus Sulfotelmatobacter sp.
AGATCCTTGGGCGCCGACCACTGCAGATCGCGAAAAATGCGGTTCTCGATCTCCCCGCTGAATTGGCGCACGACATAGAAGCGCAACTCAACCGCAGCGCCGTTCGGGTATAGATGTTGCAGGCGGGCGATCTCGTCGCCGACTTTTGCCTGAATTCCTAGTTCTTCTTCCAGCTCTCGGCGCAGAGCGTCGCGCGGTTGTTCGCCCTCTTCAATCTTGCCCCCGGGAAACTCCCACTTGAGCGGCATGGTCTGGTGGCGGGTGCGCTGGCAGACCAAAAGCTTTCCATTTTTCTCAATCACGGCTGCCACAACGCGTTTCATATCGGAAGGTGGTACGGCGTACAGTTAGCGGAATGTCCCCGGCACGTGCTGGATTGTGCCAACCATCGTTCGAGATTGAATCCGCCCAGTGACTTATTCGCTCTTTTCCAATCTGCTTCCCACCAACTTGGCGCAATACGTCACCAGTTCCTGGTCCTCGGCGCCGAAGGCAGCGGGAAAGTGACTGTCGATGTCGAGTTCGCCTACAACATTAGCCTTGACGAAAATCGGCACCACGATTTCTGACTTGGTTTCGAGGGAGCAGGCCAGATAGCGCGGATCTTTGCTGACGTCATCGACCACTACGGTTTTTCCGCTGGAAGCGGCGGCGCCGCAAATACCCTGATTGAGCGGGATGCGCGTGTGCGGGGTCATGGCGCCCACGAATGCTCCGAGCACCAGTACCGGGGGCCGCGCACCCGGTTCTAGCATGTAAAAGCCAACCCAGTTGTATTTGAGCATGCGCTCGTGCAGGAGCCGGCAGACGCCCTGCATCAGGTCCTTGGTGGTTGGCGCTGCCTGCGTCAGTTCTGCAATTTCGCTGCGCACTTCTTCGATTCTGCTGGTGACGGGCATGCATGAATCTTAACTCACGCGGGTAGATTCGCACCTGTGGAAGAAGGCACCGCGGTAATCTGGCGGATTCCTTCGGGGCGGGGAAAAAGCTCCGGATGGACCGCGAAGGCCAGCGCCTCGCATCCCCGCAGTAGCGTGGGAGCGGGGGTGTTAAGATGTTCGTCGCGAATGCAGTAAACCCGACCGTTCTGGGCGGCGCGAGTTTCCCGCCAGTGGCGGTCGGCAATAATCTTTTCTAGAGGGACGCGATCGCCGGCACCGCACCATGCCGCGATCACAACCTCCGGATTCATCTGCACGACTTCTTGGACAGAGATTTGTTTCCCCGGAATTCCGAGAAAATGGCCGCCGGCGGCCTCGACCAGTTCCGCCACCCAGGGCTGGGATGCGATCAGCGGCTGGCCCCATTCCTCGCAGAAAACCCTGGGCCGATGCGAGCCGCTCGCCTTCGCTCGAATCGTTTCTCGGAGCTCTTCGATCTTGCACTTCATGCAGGCAATCACTTGTTCGCCACGATCGCCTGCGCCAACCGCGCCCGCGATGAGAGCGACATCCGAGTAAACATCGGCGAGAGTCCTCGGCGCCAGGCCCAGAAACCGCGCTCCCGATTTCAATATCTCGATAACCGCTTTTTCCTGGTAAGGCACGGATGCGATCACCAGATCGGGCTGAACTGCGATGATCTCGTTTGCAGTGGAAGTCCAGGAGTCGTGAAGAATACTTCTAGGCTGAGCGGAGAGTTCGGGAACGAGGTCAGCGCAATATTTGGTGCAGGCAACGACGCGATCGATTTCACCAACCGTGGAAAGAATGACGGTAGCGCTGGGTTGTAGGCAGGCGATGCGGCGCGGACTGTGCGAAGAAGGCATCGGAGTCAACTAGAGCGCAACTCATCTCAACGCAGCGAAAAGCGTATCGAGCGCCAAGTGGACGGCGTGAGTCGAGGCTTCGGGCAAGCCGCCGACTGCGGCGATCAAATCCTGGCGCCGCAACTTGCGAGCTTCGTTCAATGTTTTTCCCGAGATCAGTTCCGTGAGCGCCGAACCGCAGGCGATCGATGCGACACATCCTTTCGCTTTGAACTTCGCCTGCGCGATGCGACCGGAATTGATTCTTAGGGTAAGCCGCAATACATCGCCGCAGGCGGGATTTTCGGCTTCCGCGGTAGCGTCCGCATCGGCGATATCGCCCGGGTTGCGCGGGTTCTGAAAGTGATCGAGCAACTGCGCGGAATACATGTGCAGCTTCATTCTAAACGCAAGCCGTGTGCGAAAAATTCAAACCCGAGAACCGGTGCCTTCGGGAAAATAAATCTGCCAGCCGCGCTTGCGGGCGATGGCCTCGAGATCAGGATTCGGATTTACCGCAAAAGCATGTTTCGCCAGGGCCAACATTTCCGTGTCCCAGCGTGAGTTGCCGAGCGCCGCGTCGATCTCTCGGCCGACAACTTCGCGCAAGGCTTGAGGCTTGCCGGCACCCGAAGGAACACGAATAAGACGGTTCGAGGCAAGGTCGCCGTCTAGTTCGACTTTGGCGGCTAGAACGTGGTCTTCGGGGATGCCAAAGTGCTTCATCCCGGCCCGGATCACCCACTCATTCGAAGAAGAGACCGCCCAGATTTCGCAGCCGGTTTGTTCGAGACGCCGGACCAGTTCCTGCATTTCGGGAAAAATCTGCACCACGAAAAACTGATCGAAAAACCGCGTTGCCGCCTCCATCATCCGTGCGGCAGAAATGCCTTCGTGCATGGTCACCATTTCGCCGCACATTGTCGTCTCGTCGACTTCGCCACGCTTGTACGCACCGTAGCGATCGCGCCACTTACGGCTGAGAATTTCGCGGCTGGGGCCGTCGCCGAAAAGGTAGCCGTCTCGCAGTTCCCAATCGAAGAAACCTTCGCCTACATCGCCCGACCAAAGGGTGCCGTCGCAGTCGAAAGCCGCGACACGCGGCTCCAGCTGCAGAACGCAATCGAGAAACTGGAGGGCTGGAAAGGAGAGCGTTTCCGGGCGCGCGGCTTTCATCCATCGACCATAACTTGGTTCCCGGCAAGCGCGCAATGGAGGGATGCCGAGTCTAATAACACAGCGCCGCATAGTCCTCGGGCGTGTTGATGTTCATGGCGACAAAACGGTCGTCAACTGGAACGTATTGAATGCGCTCCTGATGCGCATGTTCCACCTCGCGCGCAGTCGCATGGGAGGGCACGCTCAAGAATGCCGTAATCATTTCCCGCCCCACAAGATAAGGGTGGCCGTGCCTTCCGGAAAACTCCGGAACCACCGCCCAGATTTGAAGGTCGGCCGTTGCGAAGGCGCGGCGCAAAGTCTCGAGCGTCGCGGGCCTCGCCGGAGGGCGGTCGACCAGAGTGACCATGGCCGCGTCACGACCACGATCGAGCACATCCTGCAGGCCGACCTGCAATGAGCTGAACTGTCCGCGCGCGGGATCGGGATTCACGATGAGAGCCGCGCCTTGGGCATAAATGCCGGGCGCAAGCGCGGCTTGGTTTTTTCCGACCACGACCACCACGAAGTCGCAAGCCGAGTTGAGTGCACGAATGGCCGCCGACAAGAATGTGCCGGCCGAGACGGCCTGGCCCTGGGATGACGGCGGCCACGGCAGCAAGGCTTTGTCCCGCCCCATGCGCGAGGACTCCCCGGCGGCAAGAATGACCCCGGCGAAACTGGAGGCACGAACCATGCTGAAACGATATCAGAGGGATCGGTAAATGCTGACTTTCTGAGCCGATGGCGCTCGTCGGGGGGGAAGTCGAAGCGGAAAAGGGCCACAAAAGCGTCCAATCCAGTCGCCCTCGCCCTTATTCGTGCTCGCAGGCAGCGTGCTCATCTTCTGCGCCCTCGCCCTCAGTCGGCGATTTCCGCGACCGAAACCAGCTCATATGAGGGAGAGGCGAATCTGCATGGCGGCGAATGGCAATCAACTCCGCAAGAATCGCCACCGCAATCTCCTCCGGGGTAACCGCGCCGAT
>JASHRB010000496.1 GCA_030037575.1 Candidatus Sulfotelmatobacter sp.
TGTAAACGTTGAGTTTTTCCTCCGGCGAAAACGGGAAACTGGTGTCTTCCCCCGCCGGATATTCAATCTTGCCCAACACAATGTCGGTAGGCAAGTCCATTTTCAATGCGGTGGGAATCAGGAACTCCGAATGCGGAGTGTTCGAATTGATGTGGTAGCCGTGCGGAACGCGGAAATCCAGGTTCACCATGGTTTCCTTCGCACGCTGCGCCGTCACCAGCGAAACCGGAACCATGTTTAGCGAAGGCGCCTTGCCCAGAGTCTGCGCCGGCGACTCCACAGAAACCAGCGCCAACAGAATGCCGGCCCTCAAAAGCACCCGCGGCCGCAACCATGTCGCTCCGCGCTGGGGAAGCTTTTCCGGCATCATCCTGGGGCCTCGTTCACAATCTTAGACATTTCGCCCCGCGCCTTCCATTGTCACTTCTGAGCCATGGCGGGCTATGACGGTGTCACGGGCGCCCCCGCCACCCGCCGCGGTTTTCGGCGGGCGGGATTTAGCACTCCGCCCCCCCCGAACCCTCAACTCCCCCCATTCTCAGCTCTTCTTCAAGTGAATCGACCCATCCCCGGTGTGAATGGTCAGCAGGTTCCCGCCGCCATTCATCTTGCCATGCAGGTCATGCGCCCGAATTCTCCCCGTGCTTACCACCACCGGCAAATCCAAGTCGATGTGCCCGTCGCCGCTGTGCAAATCCAGCTCCGCGGGCAGATTTTCTGGAACCTCCAGGGTCACGCTGCCGTCTCCGGTTTCCAGCCGCCATCCCCCGGCGACGGCCGATCCCGCAGTTGCCGTGGCTTCCACGCGCCCGTCGCCGGTTTTCACATCGAGTTCGTCGAACCGTCCAATGGCCCGAATGTGTCCATCGCCGGCGGTCGCCCGCAGCGTGCCGTCCACCTGATCGAGCTCCTGCGATCCGTCTCCACTGCGCAGCACCATCTCGCCCTTAAACTGCGCCAGGTGAATGCTGCCATCGCCGGTGTGCAGATCGACCTTGCCCTGGCGCGGCATCTGAATGTCGATATCCACACGATGCCAGTTGCTGCCAAAATGCGTGACGATTCCATGGGGGAACCGCACATCAATCTCGACTTCGTCGCCCGTCCGGTGCTCTTCAATGCGAATGCCGCCGTCGCCGATCTTGCATCGATCCGTCGTCACCTTGGCTGCAATCGCGTTCTGGTCCCAGGTGGAAACATGGATGTTCGCGTCTGATGTATCCACCCGCAGCTCCGCTTTGCCGCTGAGGGTGTAGGCCTTGGACCACTCGTCGGCTTTCGCCCCCACCGTTCCCAACGTGATGAAACCCGCAATCGTAACAACCGCAAACACCTCAACCCGGATGCGCTTCATAGAACCCTCCGCCAACCGGACACGCGGCCCGGTCGGTTAGACGAGATTACGCACAATCGGCGAGCTTAGTTCCCCACATTAGGTGGCGGGGGCCTCGCCGCAAATTTGACCGCGAACAGGACGCCCCACCGGGCGCGCTTTGCGGCAGGCGGAAAAGACTCTAAACCCCCAAGGCCCTCTGAATCTCGGCAGCAATGCCCGCCGCCAGCGTCTTCATTTTTTCTTCCGACTCGGCTTCCACCATCACCCGCGCCAACGCCTCCGTCCCCGAATACCGCACCACCACGCGGCCGTTTCCGTTCAGCTCGTTCTCAGCCGCCGCAATCGCGCGCGCAACCTCCGGCACCTGGGCAAACGGAATCTTTTCCCGCACGCGCACGTTCTGAATTTTCTGGGGAAACACGTTCAGGTCGCTCACCAGCTCGGCCAGCGATTTGCCCGACCTCACAATCACATCCATCACCCGTAGCGCGGTCAGCAATCCATCGCCGGTCGTCGCGTCGCCATCGCGAAAAATCACATGCCCGGATTGTTCGCCTCCCAGCGTGGCCTGTGTCTTGAGCATCTCCTCGAGAACATATTTGTCGCCCACATTCGCGCGCAGCATGGCAATGCCAGATTTCTTCAGGGCGATCTCAACCCCCATGTTGGACATGGTTGTCGCCACCACCGTATTGCGGGCCAACTTGCCTCGCGCCTGCATATCGCGCGCGGCCAGCAGCAGCACTCCGTCTCCATTCACCACGCGGCCGCCGGAGTCGCAAAACAGCGCGCGGTCCGCATCGCCGTCGAAGGTCACACCCAAGTCAAAGTTGACCCCCAACTCCGCGGCTTCCTTGCTCAAAGTTTCCGGATGCAAGGCCCCGCATCCTTGATTAATATTTCTTCCATCCGGCGTGACGTGGGTGAACGTGGCCTGCACGCGCAAGCTGCCGAACAATTCCGGAGCCTCGGCCGTCGCCGCACCGTTCGCGCAATCCACCAGCACCCGCAACCCGCTCAAATCCGATCCCACACTTCCGGCCAGTTTCTCGATGTAGGCTTTTCTCAGCTCCGCTTCTCCGGCCAACGAGGGACCGGCAATTCCCAGCGCGGTTTGGTCAGCCGCGTCCGGCTTTGCCAGCAGCTCGAAAATTTCCTTTTCGATCTCCAACTCGCGCGCATCGCGCAACTTGAAGCCGTCGGCAGAAAACACTTTGATCCCGTTATCTGTCCACGGATTGTGCGAGGCCGAAATGACTACGCCCGCGGCGAAGCCGCGCGACCTGGCCAAATAAGCGATGCCCGGCGTGGTAATCAGGCCGGCGCTGTGGACTTCCACCCCCACCGCCGCCAATCCCGCCGCAACCCGATCCGCAATCCAAACACTCGATTCACGCGTGTCCTGTCCGATGACCGCTTTGGGCTTCCCGGTGCTGCGCACAAGATCGTGCCCCAAGGCGCGGCCAATCAAATAGGTGCTCTCCTTGGTGAGCGGGAAATCTCCGGCCACGCCGCGAATTCCATCGGTGCCAAATAATTGTCTTTGATTGCTCATGGAGCCTGTGGATGGTTCTCAACAGGATACTGATATCGAGCGTGACAAACAAAATTTGTCAGCCCGGGGACGCCGCCTGCGGCCGCAGGAGCTTGGCCACAGAGTTAACGGCAAAACCGCTCAATGCTCGTTCCCCGTCGTCTTCTGCATCACCACCGTCACCCGCACCGGCGCCGGATTCACCACCTGCACCAGCGGGTCGGGCACATACACCATCGTGACGAAGGTCGCGTGCGAGGTTGTTCCTGAAACATCCACCGGATCGGTCGTCGCCGCGTCCACCTGTTCCACGCGATGCTTCGGTCCGGTAATCGTGATCTTCTCCGGATCGACCAGCACCTTTCCAATTTCCTCGCCTTCCACGAAACTTCCCGTGACTCGCGGATGGATCTCCACCGCTCTTGTCAGGCGAGTGTCGAAGGCCAAATGCACCTGCCCGGGCACCACCTGCACCACATGAAGCTCGCGTGCGTGGCGAATCTGTTGCGCCGTCAAATCGAAGGTTCGCTCGCCCGGCTTCGCATCTCCTAGTTCCAGCTCCGCGTGGATATCGGTCGAACGCAGATTGCGGATTACGCTTTCCGGACCACGCACCCGAATCTGCGCGTCCGGAATGGTGATCGAACTGATCTCCAGATGAGTGGGCACGTGCTCGAATTCAATCGGCACCCGCACTTCCACTTCTGCCGGT
>JASHRB010000497.1 GCA_030037575.1 Candidatus Sulfotelmatobacter sp.
GTCCGCAGGCGAAGCAAAATGCCGTGAAGATGGTCAAGGAAATCGAAACCGCGATGGAGCAGGACATCGACTCTTTGCCATGGATGTCTCCCGCCACCAAACAGCAGGCCCTGACCAAACTGCATGGCATGGCCAACAAAATCGGCTATCCAGATAAATGGCGCGATTACTCGAAGCTCGAAATCATCCGCGGGGACGAACTCGGCAACGTCGAACGCGCCCGCGTTTTCGAATTCAACCGCCAGCTGGCCAAGATCGGCAAGCCCGTCGATCGGGGCGAGTGGGAGATGACTCCGCCCACGGTGAACGCCTATTACGATCCGCAAATGAATGACATCAATTTCCCCGCCGGCGTTTTGCAGCCGCCGGCGTTCGATCCCGGCTCCGATGCCGCTCCCAACTACGGCGATACCGGCGCCACCATTGGCCACGAACTCACCCACGGCTTCGACGACGAAGGCCGCCAATTCGATGCCCACGGTAATCTGCGCGACTGGTGGACCGAGGGAGACGCCAAGGAGTTCGTCAAGCGCGCCAGCTGCATTTCCACGCAGTATTCCAGTTACACGATCATCGATGACATCAAAATCAACGGCCAACTCACCCTCGGCGAAGACGTGGCCGACCTCGGCGGACTGATTCTCGCGTATGGCGCGTGGCAGGAAGATAGCAAAGGCCAAAAGCTGGCACCCATCGACGGCCTCACGCCCGCGCAAAGATTCTTTGTCGGCTACGGCCAAAGCTGGTGCGGCGAGACTCGCGACGCGACCAAGCGCCTGCGCGCCACCGTCGATCCGCATTCTCCCGAAAAATATCGGACGAACGGGGTCGTCTCCAACATGCCGGAATTTCAGGAAGCGTTTCACTGCCAGGCGGGCTCGCCCATGGTCAATCGGAATCGCTGCCGGGTGTGGTGAGAAAACAGCGTCCTCATTCCCGGCAAAGCAGGGAACCCGGCTTGCGCGCAGTTCGAAGGGAATCGGCTTTCCCCACCGGAAATTTCTACTCCAACTCTTCTTTGGTGGGGTTGTAGAAGAAATGAAATCGCAAGGCGAGATATTGTCCGCCGAATTCGCCCGGCAGCGGCGGAAACGGATCCGACGCCACAATGCCCGCCCAGGCCGCGCGGTCAAGCGGCACATCGCCGGAGCCTTGCACAAGCCTCATGCCCGCAACCTTCCCATCCTTGGTGATGGCAAACTCAATCACCAGGTTGCCATGCTTCATCTCCGCCGAGGGAGGAATGGCGATGTACCAATTCTGCCGCACGTCGTGCAGCACGCGTTGCAGATAGGGGCCGAAATCCACGCCCATGGTGTCGCTGAGAATTTCCAGGTTTCCCACCTGCCGGCCGTGCGCGCCGGTGCCCAGTCCGAAATCACCCGCTTCTCCGGTTTGGTTGCCATGTCCCGCGGCAACCGCGCGTGCCGCCTGTTGAACCGCCGTACCCGCCGACATTCCGGCGTATTTGCTGAATTCATTTGCGATGTTCGGCTTCTCTGGAGACTGCAGCTGCGCGATCTGCTGGTTCGGCGCTTGCCGCGGCTGATTCTGCGCGGCCTGGGCTTGCGCTTGCCCCGGCGCCTGCTGGGGCGAGGCCGGCGCCTCCATGCCGGGCGCCCCAGGAGGCGGCGTCGCCAGCGCCTTTCTCAACTCTTTGAGATCAAGTTCC
This sequence comes from Candidatus Sulfotelmatobacter sp., assembly GCA_030037575.1. GTDB lineage: Bacteria > Acidobacteriota > Terriglobia > Terriglobales > Acidobacteriaceae > Sulfotelmatobacter. The sequence continues at coordinate 1,673 of JASHRB010000497.1, forward strand.
GGATGCTTGCTCGTCGCCACCCGGTCCTTGTCCGACAAAACATTGCTCGGCTTGCGCGGCGCCTTCTGCAAGTCGGGCGGCAGATCGAGAAACGTAATGTCTTTCCCGCTGGTCGCCGGCCGCGCCACGGCCACCACCGTGTGCATCCAGGGAAACCACTTCTCCACCCTCTCGAAATTAAAGATCAAAATAATCAAAACCAGGTGGACAATGATCGAAATCCACGCCGCTTCCCGCCGCCGGGAGCGCGCCAGATCGTCTTGGAGTTGAATCAGAAGGTGGGGGACCCGCGCTTCGTCGTCCAGTTCCTTGTAGGCCGTCTCCCATCCCTGGCGGTCGTAGAGGCCGAGTTGCTCCGGCTGCGGTTTCTCGGGAGCAAGCGGATCCTGGAATGGAATTTGAGTGATGGGCATGAACTAAGTTAAGTCCGACCAGGCTTGTCGCTTAGACACAATCCGGCAGTGCCACGTTGCGTCTAGTCTAACGAGCTTACCTCACGCAACCGGCGGCGACAAAGCTAAGTTCATTTTCGCATCTTTCTCGGGATCCTGCTTAATGACAATTGGGGTGCGACTTGCGTGTAAATAATTGTAAAAAATGGTTCAAAGGCTGTACCGCAAGCCGGGGTGGCTCTCAGCTTTGCAGATTCCGAGTCGGCACCTCGATCCGCCGTCATTCCCAGTCGCGCTTCTTCACCAACCGTAAGCGGAAGAGAGAGAAGGCCCTAAACCAGCGAAGGCGCGGCCAAGGGAATCTCGCCCCGGTACTCGCGTTTTCCAATGAAACAACCGAGCCACTCTGCCGAGCCCTCCATTTTGCCAAGCCTCGTGGAGACAACTACGATTCCTAAGTCCGGAAGTCACAGCCGAAGGGGGCGATATGGAATTCGTACTGTTTGAGGACGTCGACGGCAGGGAAGTCTTCGTGAATCCCGAGCGCGTGATCTGGGTGCGCGAGTATCCCGGCCATACCACCATGATCAGCTGCGGGCACGATGATAAGTTCATGGTCCGCCTTGCTCCCGCGCAGGCCGTCGCCGCCCTGGGCCGCACGATCCGGTGACGGTATTGCTTGCACGACCTGTACGGCAACCTCCTCTCCGGGGTGGGCGAGCTGGCATGTTCCGGTGTCGGGGTTGAGCTGAGACTGGCCGGTCAGAACTTCGAGGTAGCGACCCCGACCTTCTTGGCGTGTTCGCGGATTGCGGCGATGATTTCGATGGCCAGGGCCAGAGCACGCCGCCCATCCTCCAGCGAGACCACCGGATTTGAGCGGCGCTTGACCGCCTGCAGGAACGACTTCAACTCGGCACGAAGCGGCTCTTCTGAAGCCACCGCAGGTCTGGCAACTTTGATTTGCGGATTCACCGTAGGATCGCCCGCGTCGGCCCCATCGGCTCCCACGGTAAACACCAGAACTTCCTGGCGTCCGTAATCAATCGATAAATATTGATTCGGCTGAAAGAAGCGCAGCTTGCGCACGCGCTCGGTCGAAACTCGGCTGGCGGTGAAATTAGCTACGCAACCCGACTCGAATTCAATCCTGGCGTTGGCGATATCGACATTGCCGGAAAGAATCGGCAGGCCCACGGCGCGGACTGCCCGGATGGGGGATTTGGCGAAGGAAAGTACGATATCTAGATCGTGAATCATCAGATCGAGCACGACATCGATATCGAGCGAGCGCGGAGTAAAAACGCTGAGTCGGTGAACTTCAAAAAACATCGGCTGGGTCAGCAGCGGCAGGGTCGAGCGCACCGCCGGATTGAATCGCTCAAGATGCCCGACCTGGGCGATGCGCTTGCCAGCGGCCGCCAGCCGCACCAACTCATCAGCCTCCCCCAGCGATGCGGCCAGCGGCTTCTCCACCAGAACATCGACTCCCGCGTTCATCAGCGCACGCGAGA
>JASHRB010000498.1 GCA_030037575.1 Candidatus Sulfotelmatobacter sp.
GCTACTCGACGCTCTCCTCAGACTTCCGTTTGAATTTCTGATTCCTGACGCGCTGTTCGAAGACGAACTGGTGAAATTTACGGCGGCGCAGAAAAAGGCACTCCTGCGCGGCGGCCTGAAAGTCATTGAATTGCCCGGTGAGCGTGTGCTCCGCGCACAAGCGGTGATTAGGGAGTCGCCGCGGCTGTCGGTCAATGACGGGTTCGCCTTTGCGCTTGCAGAGAATCATCCCGGTTGTATCCTCCTCAGCGGTGACGGTGAACTGCGCGACCTTGCAACACGCCACCAGATGGAGGTCCACGGTGTGCTGTGGGTGATTCATGAAATCCACCGCAACCAGATCGAGACAGCCCAGACGCTGCTTGCGGCACTCAAGGTGTTTTCCGCGGACTCCACGGTCCGATTGCCAAAACGCGACATTGCCGCGTTCATCAAACGCTTTTCCGGGCTGAAATGATTCACAGGAGAGCAAGCTGACGATGCCGAAAGGCAACAAGAAACCGAAAAAATCGCGTTCCCGGCCCGGATCCCTTCTGGCACCAGAGGCAATGGGCGGAATTATTGCCGGCAAGGGTTTTGATTTTCAGACACGGTACGCTGCGTGCTACGTGCCGGTATGGCTGCTCAAAGAGGCTTTCCAGCATCGCGCGCTCCTTTGATACTTAACGTAGTAGTACTAGTCTGTAGGTGTGAAACTTCGCCATCGCTCCGAGGTATGCGGTGAGAACTTCACTGTGTCCGGACTCTTTACAAGCGTAAAATAACCACGGTGCGGCTCGAATTGTCACTTTAGTGCGAAGAACATCTGACGAACTGGGGCGCATCGGCGGATAAGGAAAACCCACCAGTGACCAAGAAGCGCGGGAATCCAGATTGGAGCAAACCGGAGGTAAACGCCGCCCGTAACAACGGTCCGACGTCCTTCGAGGAAATCGTTAGGGAATTACGTTTGTCTCCAGCGGATTACCAACATTCAACCCAACTCAAGGCATGGGTTCAGAAGAACAAAGATCAGAAGTATGTTCCATCCAATCTGCTGCGTGCGTGGAATTTTGAGGTCAAAGGAGACTTGTGAGCGTGGCCCCTGGAACGAGCGAGTGCCGGACCGCATTCTATGTTCGTGCGTGACATATCCCGGCTGTCGTTTGCGCAGGCCTCCTTAAATACGAATATTGTTCATCCTGACAACTCCGGTAATCGCACTTGCTCAGGAGGTTTGTCGTCCCGTAGGCCCAGAAAAACCGGCTGGCGAAGTTTCCGGTCAGCCGTTCCATTCTTGGAACGAGATTTGGGCGATGAGCCGCGGGGCGAGAAAAACTACGCCCTTTTCACGCGGCGGGTCCCGCAGCGCAGGCCGAGATCTCACGTGTGGTTGAAATTCTCGATACAGCGTGAGGAGAGATTTCCGATCGAATCCTGTTCCCACTTTGCCGACATAATGCAGCCTGCTCTTGCGATAAGCACCGAGGAGAAGGGCGCCAAAATATTGGCGTGAGCCAGCGGGCTTTCGTATATCCGGCAATCACGAGCCCATCTTCCCGGCGAACTTTCACTTTCAGCGGTTCGCCCTTATCCTGCTGGAGAAGCTGGAATCTGGAAACACGCTTCTCGTCAAAGACAACGACCTCACCATCGAGAAGCAGAGTGAAGGGTTGAAGAATCCGGATTGCGGCTGCAATTCGAGGGAAGTTTTCCGTTCGGTCTTTTTCATTTCTGGAGAGCAGCCGGATCCGTCCCTCTTGTTTGTAGGCCAGGATCCTGACGCCGTCATACTTCTCCTCATAGGCCCACCCGGGCCTGTCGAATGGCTCGGGAACCAGAGTGGCAAGCATGGGCTGAACGCGAAATGGAATCCGCTGCTGCACGGTGACCGCTTTCCTGGTCCGATGAACCCGTCCCCTGATGGGTTCTAACCGGAGGTTGCGCATTCGACATGTGCAATCCGCGGAAATCCACCACCACGGCAGAATCAAGAATCGGTTCCTTCTACGACCGGCTGGTGGGGTTATGTCGTCCGCGCTGAATCGGCGGCCTTTTCTTCCCGTCTTTCAAAAGACGCAAGAGCGCGAGGATTGTAGTCCAGTTGCGTGTCGTGGCCGACACCCCGAACAGCTTATCGATCTGGCCAAGGCAGCTGATTGTCTTCATGTGCCGACGGTACATTCCGAAGACGAATTGTTTGTTCGCGGCGATGACTCGCACCAACCATTCCCCGGTGGGAGGGAATGTAACTGGCAGAGTAGCACGGATGCCTCCGGCTCTCGACAGGATGCTCACGAATCGAACGATATCGGGGCGTGAGGGTTCGGTTGCAAACGGATTTTCCGTGTCCAGGCGGACAAGATTGCGGCCCTCGCAAAGCACAACTTTCGCCTCGAAGGGCAGCTTCCGGAGCAGTTCAGAACGGAACTCTCTTCGCGACCCAGGCTTCCGAACGATAAACGTGCCTGCGGCACCCACGTTGACGACATCATAGTCGCTCAACTCCTTCGCCAGGATGCTCGGGCGAAATGTCCTGTGGCCGCCAACGTTAACACCCCTCAGGAAAACGATCAAAGCCATACCTGTCACCGAGTCGCCATGGTTCGGTTCAAACTTGCCGCTAGACCTGACTGGACTTCCCGCCTTGCCCCTTCCGGTTGAGCGACCTTCCGCGGTGATACGGGAATCTAGGCCGCCTTTGCGGGATTTTCTTCTCCGGGGAACACCCGCACCTGGCGCCGCTTGGTCAAAAATGCAATTCCCCACTGCAGTATGACGAAAAAACGGTTCGCGAATCCGATCAGGAAATAAATGTGCACGGCGGCCCAGATAATCCAGGCTGAAAATCCCGTGAAGCGTAAAAACCGGAGATCCGCGAGAGCATAAGTGCGGCCCACAATCGCCAAGTCGCCCTTGTCCAAGTACCAGAAGGGCGCCGGCGGCCGCTGTCCTTCGACGCGGCGCCGAATCAAGCCGGCCACGTACTTGCCCTCTTGAATGGCCGGCTGCGCTACTCCAGGCATGACCATTGGTTCTTTCGTCTTCATGCCCAGCAAATTCCGCGCCCTCGCGACGACGTGCGCCGTGTCGCCAATGGCAAAAATCTCGGCATGCCCCGGCACGGAAAGGTCTGAGTTCACGATAATCTTTCCCGACTTGTCCATGGCCGCTCCCAGCCATCGGCCTGCGGGAGACGCCAACACGCCCGCGCTCCACAATACCGTGCCGGCCAGAACGCGCTCGCCATTGGCGACGATCCCAGCGGCGTCCACTTTGCTGACGCGCGTGCCCGTGTACACTTTCACGCCCAGGCTCTCCAGATGGTGCTGCGCCTTGGCCGAAAGCATCTCCGGAAAAGTCGGAAGCAGCCGCGGGGCCGCCTCGTACAGCAGGATCCCCGCCGAGCGCGGATCGATGTGGCGAAAATCATGCGCCAAGGCCATGCGCGACATTTCCGCCAGAGTGCTCGCCATTTCCACGCCCACCGTCCCCCCGCCGACCAGAACAAACGTGAGCAACTGGCGCGTTTTCTCCGTGTCCGCTTGCTCGAGCGCCGCAATCTCCTCGGCGCGCTCGAAGGCCAGCAGGATCTTACCGCGAATCAGGTCGGCGTCGTCCAGCGATTCGAGCCCGGGCGCCGTGCGCCGCCAGTCCTCGTGACCAAAGTAGTTGTATTGAATTCCGGTCGCGAGCACGAGGAAGTCGTACGGCACCACGTGCTCTTTCAAATGAACCAGCCGCTTTTCCGTGTCGATGCCGCTGACTTCGTCGAGCAACACCTCCACATTTTTCTGGCCTTTCAGGATGGAGCGGAGCGGCCCGGCAATTTGGTCGGCGGATAACAGCCCCGCGGCCACCTGGTAGAGCATAGGACGGAAAAGATGGTAGTTCCGTTTGTCGATAAGGGTCACGCTGAGGGGAGCTCCGGCCAACTCGCGCGTCGCGAAGAGTCCACCGAAACCGCCGCCAACGATCACCACGCGCGGCTGTGTTGCGTTCAACATAGCCTCCAGATCGCCCGAAAGATCTCGACCCGATTTGTCGTCCACATCGCCCCGCCAGCGAAGAAATCCAGATCCTCGCTCCAAATGTCACAGTCGAGCGCCCATGAAGCCGCCAAAGCCTGCCAGTCGTTCTCCTCTCGCTCTGGCCAACGCTCCCGAAACCCAAGCTGTTTGACATCTTTACATCCAGCTGATTCCGGCGGCGAGTTCCGGGCGTGCGCAAACCGTTCAGATTTGGGGACGCCGCCCACCCCGGTGCACCTCCCGCTGAGGTGCACACCGCAGGCGCAGCCGTCGAGGTCATTTCTTCGCCTTTTGCCGTGAATCACACGCGCCCATCCTCGGCATCGCTCTGGCTTGCCGTTTGCCTCCAACCAACCAAGCAATGAGCGCACACTTCCTTGAGCCAAAGCGATACAGGAATCGGCGCCTCCGTAATAGGACGACATCCTGCCCCCCCAACGCGCTCGTAGCCCCTCTCGGGATCAAAGACCCAACAGGGCCCGCGCACATCGGCTCTTCCGGGGACTATGGGTCAAACAGTAAGGAAGCGCCAGAAACCAGCTGTCCCCGGATCGACTGAAGAGGGACCGCAATTTGAAAGACCGACCCCCGGCGCAGCGTACCGGCAATTAGTGATGACTCAACCCCTGTGAACGTTTCACGAATTGCGCGCATACCTGTTCGGCTGCCCGCCGACAGCGGTC
>JASHRB010000499.1 GCA_030037575.1 Candidatus Sulfotelmatobacter sp.
AATATTCTTCGCCCCGATGCCGGACGTTGCTGGTAAATTGCGGTGCCAGTAGAGCGGAAAGATTCAGGGACATGGTTCAGGCCTGACCACATTTTATCGAAGAGAAGAAGTGGAGCATGAGCGCGAGCCGCTGGATCGATTTCCTCGGCCTCGCGAAAGACGCCGATTCCGACTTTCCCATTCTGAAACATTCTGAAAGAAGCCAAAGCCGAGTACGCCAAGCTGCAGTAGAGCCACCCTCGCTGACTGCGGAGTCGATTCCGATCGGTACCCGTAATACATCTGGGGCGCAGGTGTGACGCGCTGACTCAAGTTTTGTGAAGCCCGCGACTTGGTCGGCCGGGTCCCCACGAGCTCTCCCGGTCCCCGCATTTCCGGGCACACCTCCCCATGCCTGTGCTTGGCAACCGAAGTCAGGCTAGAACTGCTGCGCGAGAAATGCGCGCCGGTGGGGGAGGAGAGGCGGCAAGGAGTTACTCTCTCGACTGCTCCCATGAACGCTGAGGCTGGCAAACGAGTTTTTGGCCAAGCTCACTCTTGCGCTCTTCGCGAACATCCTGCGTCTACCCGTCTACCGGAGGATGACCACGGCACCTTGCCTGGCATTAAGGCCGTCGGTATAGTGAGTGCCTGATGGAGGCTGAGACCGGTCGTCCCCCGCTTGCACTCAACGCGTCGCATTCGTGGTCATCGTGGCGAAGATAAGCACAACGAAGTCGAAGGAATCAGGTAGCGGCAAATTGCGGATCGGCGATGACTGGAATGCTATCCGCATCATCGCTCTTTCGCAAAGCAATCCGCTCAAGGCCATCGCGGAGTTCGTCGAGAACAGCATCGATGCGCACGCCAAGACCATTGCCATCACGCGTGGCCGCGAGCACGGAGAGCACTATCTGGTGGTGAAGGACGATGGCGACGGCGTCCCTCGCGATCCGCACGGGCTTCCGGACTTCAAGTACGTCGCGACTCATATCTGCGACTCGATCAAGCGACGGTTGAAGGCAGACGGCTCCGGAGGCGGCTTGCAGGGGGAATTTGGCATCGGACTGTTGAGCTTCTGGACCGTGGGTGAGAGGCTCACCCTGACTTCTGGCGGTGCCGATCAGCGCCTCTATCAGATGTCCATGAACAAAGGAGATCCGCGCTACACCGTGAACCCGCGACGCGTTCTGTTCGCCGAGCCGGGCACCGAGCTCAAGATCAGCCCTTTGCTCGAGGGCATCCGCAGCCTGAGCGGGGAGAAGATCCAATGGTATCTGGCCTCGGAACTGCGCGACCGGGTCCGCGCGACCCAGGTTCGTGTAACGGTGGTCGACAAGCTGGCACGCAAGCAGTATCAAGTCGAGCCGCGGCAGTTCGCAGGGAGCTTGCTCCACCAACTGCCGGCGGTTCGATCCCCATTCGGCGAGGCGTATGCCGAACTGTATCTCACGAAACCGACGGAGAACAGCCGGGTCTCGCTTACCCGAGGTGGCACCCGCGTGATCGAGGATATTGCTACGCTGCCCGGGCTAGAGCGCGCGCCTTGGAGCTCTCGTTACTTGGAGGGTCTGATCGACGTTCCCTACCTGAATCTCACACCGAGCACCCGTTCCGGAGTCGTCCACGATGAACGCTATGCGGCGTTCGTGGACGCTCTGGTGCCCCTCGAGGCACGCCTCAATGGCCTCATCGAAGCGCAGCGGCGCGCTGAGGAAGAACAGGCGAACCGGGAGTCCCTGCGTGCCATCCAGCGCGCCTTTCGCGAGGCCATGCTGGTCTTGCCGCCCGAGGAATACGATTGGTTTGACATCCAGTCACGCTCGCCCCGAGCGGTCGGTGGCAGCGAGCTGGCGCAGCCGCGCAGGGGAGCATCTGGGGAGCCGGAAGAGTCCGTGCCGGGTGTTGCGGAAGCGAGCGCAAGCGAACCCGCCCAGCGTCACTTCTTCGACTATGCTGGGCCTTTGCGCACAGTCGTAATCTTGCCGGCGGCGAGCACGTTGGCCGTCAACCAAAGTCGGAGCTTTCGCGCCGTACCCCGGGATCGTTCGCGCCGCCGAGTCGAGGAGGATTTGCTATTTCGCTGGGAGATCGGCGAAGGAGGGGGCTCGCTCTCCTCTGCCTCCGATCAGGAAGTGAGCTTCCAGGCGCCGTCGTCGCCCGGACTGGTGCGGCTGTCCGTCACCGTCTGGCAGCGTGATGTGTGCTGCAGCGCGGCGGCACTGATCACGATCACCGACAGCCTTGAAGCGGCGGTGGGCCCTTCCGTGGTCAATGCCCGCGGCCTACCGGGCTACACCTTTGAACGGGCCGCTGGAGAACTGTGGCGCTCGCGATTTGATGCCGAGCGGAACCTGATCGTGGTGAATAACGGGCATCGCGATTTTGTCTTTGCCACTCGGAACCGCGCCCTCCAGTTGCGGTATCTTGTGCGACTCTATGTCAAGGAGTTGGTGCTCAAGAACTTCAGGGGACTGCCAGCCGAACAATTGATGGAGCGCATGATTGAGCTCTCACTCTATGTCGAGGAGAAGTTGAAACCTGCTTAAAGGCTTGTGGCGCACCTTCCCTGGGGCTTGGCCATCGCCTAGCCAGCGGATTGGAACCAACCCTCGGCCGACCATGCCGAGGCCGGCGGCGTATTCTATCGTCCACGCAAACTGATGAACCGACTCACCGGGGTGAATCCGCTGCAACTGTTATGTGGACTTTACCCTTTATGGCAGGCAGAGCAAGCTGAGTTTTTGATCGAGCACGCGCTGGCCTTCCGGGAATAGATGGCAGACGCAATCGAGATCGCCAAAACTTTTCCTGCTTCACGCGAACCAACTGTTCTCCTGGTGCTGCTCGAGATCGCGCGAACTCTCAAACAAGAAAATATTGAAGCCGTGATCTGCGGCGGCTGGGTGCCTTTTCTGAAAGAGCTGGCCAAACATTCTCAAACCGCTTATCGCATGAGCCTGGATATCGATGTACTCTTGCGAGCAAAGGCGGGGGAGAGGAAATCTATCGTTCGCGTCAAGAAGCTGCTGTCTGAATCGCTGGCCTTCGAGCCCAGCAAGGCTGAGGCATTTCGCTACGAAAAGAAGCTCGACGGCAACGTATGTTCCAGAGGAGGGCAATGTACGGGCGGTATGAGGTCACCCCAATGAAGCGGGCTAGACTCGCAACAGTCTGATGGGCTACGTGGTTAACGCGCCCACTGTTTTGCAGTATCCGAGAGTTGCTGGGCTTGCGGTGGAAATCGCGGGTGACCAGGAAGGGATCAGGCGGCTGACGTCCCTTCTAGCTAAAGGCTGTTGCGAAACGCCGAAGTTTCAAAAATTGGTGGTTTGAGCCAGTATTTTCGTGCTGAAGCGTGCTCGAGGGGGGTTGGTTGAGTTGCCGGCTTGACCGCTTGACCGGCAACTCGCCAAGGTCCAACCGGTGCCGATGGCCCATGCGTCTCCCAGCCGGGTGGA
>JASHRB010000500.1 GCA_030037575.1 Candidatus Sulfotelmatobacter sp.
TTGACCGGCAAGTACATTGTTCCCGTGACCACATCGTCTTTTGCTGCCGGATCAGAAGAGTCCAATCCCACGGCTGCCTCGCCGCCCGCCGAAGGATCCATCAGCTTCACGCTGGTCGCGCCGTACTTTCCATCTGGCCCGGGATAGCGGAAATACCAAGCAAACTGCATGCCCGTGACTTCCACCTGCACCGAACCGGGTGCCGCTTGATCGAACCGTTCGCTCGCCCAAACGTTGCTGCCCATCAAATTCAGGCCCACAAACAGGATGGTGGTCAGCACGGTCCAGATGATTTCCAGTTTCACGTTTCCGTGGGAATAGGCCGCCGGAGGGGCGGACGGCCGCTCTCGATATCGCCACGCGAAATATCCCAATGAAAGTTGTGCCGCCAGGAAAACAATTCCCATCAGGATGAGCGTGAGGGTGAATTGTCCATCGATGAATTTCGTGGCGGCGGAGGCGCCAACCGGCAGCCACCAGGTTTTAGCGACGAAGAAGTATGTGCTGGCCAAAGTGATCAGCCAAATGACAACCAAAAGCGCGAGGCCCATTCCCCAGTCCTCCAACTAAGAAGACGTACCGAACGAACTCCCACGACAATTGCGCGCATCGGCGGCGAGCAACGGGCGAGTTTACCACAGCTGCATCGAAAGTTTTCAACAGAGTTATCGAAAAAAATCGGTTGCAGCGCGAGAAATATAACGCCTTCACGCGTTTCTCGCGGCGTCATCCCCGAAGCGCCCTGGTTTTACAGCAGCGCCAGACATCTGGCGAAGCAGCGAAAACTCTGGGAACAACACTTGAGCAATGGAATCAACTCACAATCGCATCCCCAGGTATCACATCCGCAAACACAAACTGATCTCTTACAATCTGTTCACCAACTACCACCGGAAGTTCCGCATTCAGCATCGGCCCGGCATACACAAACGAATGAAACTCGCCACGTTCGCCGCAAGGATCGACTTGCGAAGGTAGATCAGAAAGCAGCGCCTCATCAAACTCGCGTCCTGCGAACCTGCGATCAAGTTTGGTCGTGTCGATACAAGTCAGTTTCGCGCGCACTCCAGACGCAATCATCTCACGCGCCAGCTCGCGCGTTGGCAGTCCCCACACCGGAAAAATCGGTTCGAGCCCCGTGCCTTTCAATTGCTTCTCGCGATATGCGCGCACGTCCTCAAGAAACAAATCGCCAAAGGCCACGCCCTCGATCCCTTCTGCAACCGCCTTCGCACAAATCTGGGCCATCAGCGATTCATACTGCTCATTCGAACACGGCCAGGGCAAAGGCACTGACCATAACGGAAGCCCACTCGAGGTAGCTTGCCGCTCAACCAGTACCCGCCGCACCGCGTGCATCGCCACTCGATCCGCCAGTTCGTTGAATGTGGTCAGCAATCCAACAACTTCATACTCTCCACGTTGCCGCAGAACGTGCAGACTCCATGCGCTGTCTTTCCCGCTGCTCCACGATAGAAGAAGGCGCTTCATGCGCAGTCCATCAGTCTCTTTCGCCGTCATCCCGAAACCGTGCGCTCTCACCGGCGACGAACGCGGGCGGTTCGTGGCTCGACAGTCACCATCCTGCGTGTAAGAGATAAGCTGTAACACCCAGCAGAATGACGACGAACAGGGGTTGCCCCACTTCTCGCTTCCTTCTGCGAGAAGTGGGGGTTCTGCCAGTTTGCCAGATCCATCAATCGTGACACACATACGGTACACTTCCTCCGTGCCCCGCAAAACCCACGGCCACCAAATCGGCAATTTAAAACTCCGCCGCTATGCGCAATTTAACTTTGTGAACCTTCCAATTATGCTCTCCGTATTTTTGGCATGGTCGTGATCCTGTTATCAAGGAAAGAAGCATTGAAAATCTCCGTAATTCTATCCATGCTCTTTTTCTCTGCGCTGCAATGCGGACGTGATTGCCTATGGCCTGTGGAATTGGGGTGCGCTCGCTGAGCAGACCGAGCTGCCGGACGAGATCAGGGGTTGCTCGACCGGATTGTGGAGAAAAGAATTGGATATCAGCCGACAATTCAGGTGCTCTATGGTTTGGCCGCTTATTTTGATCCTGAGTATCTGCGTCTGGAAGCCATCCCGAAAGTCGCGCCGAAGGCTTTGCTTGATTGGTTCCAGTCTCGGGAAGGGAAGTGGTTTGCAAGAGAGTTGAATGACGAGGGCATGTCCGATGCCGCTATGCTTAAGCGCTACGAGGAAGGTCCATTGCGGCGCGTGCGCCAGGGGGATGCGTATTTGGCAAGCAAAGATGCCAACTTCGTTTTCGCCACCGACACCCCTTCGTCGCCGACTTACGGCAATCTGCCCGGTTTGAATGGATATCTCGAAATGAAACAACTGCAGAAAGCGGGCATGTCTCTCGACCAGATTCTCAAGTCCGCCACCATCAATAACGCACATGAATTCAAGGTGGACTTGCTACTCGGAGCATCGAGCCGGGGAAAATTGCTAATCTCGTGCTGATGAAAAACTCCCCGCTAAAAACTGTCGATGCCTACGACAGCGTTGCCACAGTTTTCGTGCACGGC
>JASHRB010000501.1 GCA_030037575.1 Candidatus Sulfotelmatobacter sp.
ATTTGAACCGGGACTCGCAGGGAATTTTGCGTCTGGAACTGCCGCGTGGCTGGCGATCGGAACCGACGCAGCACAACGTGCAATTCAAACAACGCGGGGAAAAGCAGGATTTCCACTTCACCATTTTTCCCGCGGGACTGCAGGAGGGACGCGACAAACTGCGCGCCGTCTTGCAGGCCGCCCGGGAGAATTTCAGCCAGGGCTACACGCTCGTTACACGCGAAGACCTGGGAAGCTTTTACTACTATCAGCCGGCGATCCAGCGCATCAGCATCGTCGATGTGCGTGTGCCGCATGCTTTGAGGGTGGGCTACATCATGGGCGCCGGCGACGATATTCCCACGGTGCTGCAGCAGGTCGGCATGAAGGTTACGCTCATTCCGCCGGAAAGTCTAACGGCAGAAAATCTGAGTCAATATCAAACGATCGTGCTTGGTATTCGCGCGTACGACACCCAAAAGGATGTTGCCGCAAACAATCAGAAACTACTCAATTTCGTCTCCGGCGGTGGAACTCTCATCGTGCAATACAATACCGGGGTTGCAGATTTCAATCGTGGCAACTTCACTCCATATAGCGCGGAATTGAGCAGGGCGCGAGTGTCGGTGGAGGAAGCTCCGGTGCAAATTCTCGCCCCCAGTGAAGAAGTCTTTCATTACCCGAATGAAATCACCTCCCACGACTTCGATGGCTGGGTGCAGGAACGCGGACTTTACTTCATGGATCAATGGGACGATCATTTCACCGCGCTGCTGGCCTGCCATGATCCCGGCGAGAACCAGCAGAAAGGCGGATTGCTGCTGGCCCGCTACGGCAAAGGAATTTATATCTATACCGGATACGCGTTTTTCCGCCAACTGCCTGCCGGTGTGCCCGGCGCAGTGCGCTTGTACGTGAACCTGTTGAGCGCGGGGCATGAACAGCAGTGATCCAGTAATAGCCGACCGGTGCGCGAAATAGGACTGTCCAAGCTCGCTTCGTTTACAGCCAAGCACATGCCTCCATCGCCGGAAACCCCAAGCTCATCACCCGATCTGATCCGCGGCATGGGACTTGGCAGCGCGACTGCGCTGAACATGATCGACATGATCGGCGTGGGTCCATTCATCACCATGCCCCTCGTGTTAACCGCCATGGGCGGGCCGCAGGCGTTGCTGGGATGGATTGCGGGGGCACTGTTGGCGGCCTGCGACGGGCTGGTTTCCGCCGAACTTGCCTCGGTTCTGCCCGGATCCGGCGGTTCCTATCTTTATCTGCGTGAGGTCTACGGGCGGCAGAAATGGGGACGTTTGATTTCGTTCCTGTTCATCTGGCAGCTTTCGTTCAGCGCCCCGCTCTCGATCGCGACCGGATGCATCGGGCTGGCAGGCTATGCCGCATATTATTGGCCACACCTGGAAACGGTCTACGCTGCTCACACTGCGGCGTTGCCTATTCCGTGGGCCGGACCGCTGCAAATAAGTTGGATTCTGACTCCCGGAACCGCACTGGCTGTCGCCATCTGCTGCTTCACGGTGTTGCTCCTCTACCGGCGCATCACGGTGATCGGACGGCTCTCAAAGATCCTGTGTTTCGGCGTGATGGCCACCATTGGCTGGATCATCGTCGCCGGTATCAGTCATTTCAACACCAAGCTCGCGTTTGATTTTCCTCCCGGCGCATTCACGCTCTCACGAAACTTTTTTACCGGGCTTGGAGGCGCACTTCTGGTTGCCACCTACGACTATTGGGGCTATTACAACGTCTGTTATCTGGGCGACGAGATCCAAGACCCGACTAAAAACATCCCGCGCGCGCTCCTGCTTTCCATTCTGCTCGTGGCCTGTCTATATCTAATGATGAATTTGTGCATCCTTGCCGTGGTGCCCTGGCGAGAGCTGCTCCACGCCGGACAGAACAACAGCGGATTGTATGTGGTGTCTCTGTTCATGCAGAAAACCTACGGCGCCTGGGCAGCTCGGCTGGTGACCGCATTGGTGATTGTCACCGCCTTTGCCTCCGTCTTTTCGCTGATGCTCGGGTATTCGCGCGTTCCTTACGCCGCCGCCCTCGACGGAAACTATTTCAAAGCCTTCGCCAAAGTGCATCCCGTCTACCGTTTTCCCCATATTTCGTTGCTGGCCCTCGGCCTGGTCGCAGCCGCATTTTGCTTTCTGCGGCTGAAAGATGCGATCGCCGCGCTGGTGGTGATTCGCCTGATTCTGCAATTTCTGGTCCAGGCCGTGGGGCTGATCGTGTTTCGGGTGACGCGCCCGGACGTGCAGCGCCCGTTTCGAATGTGGTTGTACCCCGTGCCCGCGCTGATCGCCATCGCCGGATTTCTCTTTATTCTCTTCAACCGGCAAAACTGGCAAAAAGAGATGCGCTACGCAGCGGTAATCTTGCTGGTGGGGTTGGCGACCTATATGATTCGAGCCTGGCGAAGTGATCAATGGCCGTTTGAGCCGCGGCTTCTCGCGTCAAAGGAATGATCGCCGGAGTTGGCCGCTTTGGGCAGCAGGGGTTGACCTGGGAGGAGCAGTTGCATGAAAACGAAATTCATCTGTATGACAGCTTGTACGCTTGCACTCGCCACTTTCGCTATGGCGCAGGACCAGGGCAAGGAGGAACATCATTCTGTGTCTTGGTTGCTGGATCATTCCGTAACCAATGTTGAGCGCGAATTCGTTTCCCAGGCCGACGCCATGCCTGCGGATAAATTTGGCTTTGCTCCGACCGAGGGTGAGTTCAAAGGAGTGCGTACGTTCGCCCAGCAGATAAAACACGTGGCTGCGGTGAACTACGAACTGGCCGCCGCGATTTTGGAAGAGAAGCCTCCGGTGGATATCGGCGACGAATCGGGACCGGCGTTGATGACAAGCAAGGCCGACATTATGAAATATCTGCATGACTCGTTCGCTTATGTACACA
>JASHRB010000502.1 GCA_030037575.1 Candidatus Sulfotelmatobacter sp.
TTCTCGTTTGGAATTTGAAGGTGCTGTGCGCCAGCACAAGGCGGAGCGACACGCACGCGGATTCACCTGTTGGGGGCAGTTCGTGGCCATGCGGTTTTGCCAGTTGGGCCGGGCGCAGTCGCTAGGCGAAATCTGTGGGGGGCTGGCGGCATCGGAAGGGAAATTGAAGCATTTGGGATTATCGGCGGCGCCGGCGCGAGCCAGCCTGTCCTACGCCAATGAGCATCGGCCCTGGCAACTCTACCAAACCGTTTTCCAGCAACTTCTGGAGAAATGTCAGCAGGTGGTGGCCAGCGCACCGGGGAAGACGAAGCGGAAGTTTCGGTTCAAAAACAAGCGGCTGAGCTTGCGTGCCACCTGCATCTCATGCTGCTTGCCCTCGGTCACCACCGCAAAGCTGGGCAGGTGCCCGTCATGGTCCAGTAACAAATGCAGCTTCACCGCCCCCTTGCTGCGTCGAAACTGCGCCCAATCAAAGACCGAGGCGCACAAGGCAATCACCGTGGCATCCTAGTGGACAACTTGAAGGAGCTGCACTTGCGAGCCATGCTGGAGTGTTTCGAAGATACGGCCCGGAGGGCGGAGAAAGAGACCATCAGTTACGAGCAATATCTACTGGAGCTTTCGGCCCGGGAGTGTGAACAACGGCGCGGCAATCGTAAGCGTCGGCTGTTGCAAGACTCGGGATTACCCCTGGAGAAGTCGCTGGAGAACTTCGAGGGGAAGCGACTGCCGGCGAAAGTAAGTCGGCAGTTGAAAGTGTTGCTGGAAGGGGGCTTTCTGGATCGTCAGGAGAACCTGTTGGCGTTTGGGAATCCGGGAGCGGGCAAGAGCCACTTGTTGTGTGCGATTGCCCAGGAGTTAATCGCAACCCAAGGTCGAAAAATCAAGTACACGACCTGTGCCCTGCTGGTGCAGGATCTGCTGGTCGCCAAACGGGAACTGCAGTTGCGCCAGGAAAGCAAACGACTGGCGAAGTATGAGGGCCTGATTGTCGATCAGATGGGGTACGGGCAGCAAAGCGGGAAGAAATGGAAGCTTTGTTCACGCTTTTGGCGGAGCGTTACGAACGTGGCAGTGTGCTGCTCACCAGCAACTTGCCGTTTTCCCGATGGGAGGAAATCTTCCGCGATGCGGGATCCTAGAGACATCTCTGGGGAAAATGAGTGTCGTTGATGGGGAAAAATAATTGTCGCTGATGGGAAAGAATGCTTGACGCCAGACAGAAGGGGCAACTTTAAAGCTGATTGTAACTTATTGACAATAAAAATCTTCCCTTCACGCAGCCGGTGCAAGAGCAGGCGGAGGAGGTGGAGGACAAGAGTAGGCCATGCAGGCAGAGAAGCAAGCCGAGGGGTAGAGATACGAGAAAATAACTACGTGGCACTCATGCCAATATGCTCGTATTCACTTGGATTTGCTCCGATGTGCCAGCAATTCCGACCGACCGATAACCTTTCTGGGGCTTTTGAGTTTCGGAGGGTCGGAGATTCCCTCGAACGCCGGACTAGACTTCCAAGGGTTCAAAGCGTACACACGAGTGTCGCGCAGGATGTTGATTCCTTCGCTCCACGTTGCAAGCATGCGCTTTCCAGTATCTTTGAAACCCGGCAAGCTCTTCATCAGCTCGCGGACGGCGGGGGCCACATCCGCAACCCCATCGCTGATGCGCTCTACGATTTCCTTCTGCTCCCGTTGAGAGACACCGAAATTCGCAGTGATGAACTTCCCTAGCGTCTTTCCTGGTAGCCACGTTTTCTTGCCCATGAAACTAATTCCGGGCGGATTGTTCTGGTAACCCTCATAGACTGAAGTTGTGAGGAAGTCGTATGCGGGTGCGAGCCGCGCATCTGTTCTCGATGTGTATAGTAGCGCCACATTCTTCGAATGACAGTCGGCGTTCCTCAGGGCGTAGGTTAAAAGCAGGATTGTGGTCAGTTTCTTGAAGGTTTCGTAATGATATCCACCCTGTACATACGTTCGGACTGCCTTCGAGATTCTCTCCCATGTTGTTTCGTACTTCGCTGAGGGCCGAAGGCCGAGTAGCGCACAAAAATCTTCCAATGCCCTGAAGGGGTTTCCATTCTCGTCGACATCGAACCGATAAACGACCAGAACCCTTCCATCCTCCGATAGCTCCGTTCTCGCAGATTCCACAACCTTAGAGGTTACTTGCATACATAGGTGCTCGTTGGCAGTTGCAAACGGAAGCCTGATTGATGCGCCTTTGATGATGTGCCGGTGCGTCAGCAAGCTCGCCTTCTTGTGGGGCCCCAGCCCGACTTGCGTCTTTTGCTCCGTGTCTAGGAATTTGGGCAGCACCCCAGAGACGCCACTCTTAGCATGTTCTCTGACGAGCTGCGAAAAGGCATCTTCCGAGTTGTCACCCTTGAGCAGCTCGGCAACCTCAATCGGTTTTGCGGGTTCGTCTAGGGATGCCCCTGGAGGAGCAACTTGGAGCCTGCCGACCATGTTTCGACCAATAACGGAGAGCAGCGTGGTTGGATTCGCGCCAACGATTGGCCCGAATTCTTCCTGCAAGACTTGGAGCAGATAGCCCTCCGGGAGGTTCATTTGGAAAATGGGAGGAAGCTGGTCATCCCAAGGGTAGGATTCGGTGCGGACGGGCATCGTTAGAGAGACGAGTTTTTCCGGAGCAACATCCGGGTGGTAAGTCATTACGCTCTTGAAATCGCCAACTTGGTCAAGAACACCGACATGAGTTCCTAGAACATGGACGTTTAGCTTCACGCGCCACCCCGTTCAAGTCGTAGTTCATCGAGAGTGCCTGACATTCCGACCTCGGTGAAATTCATTTCGAGACCGAGCACGGCCAATACGGCGAGCAACTTTCGTGAACCAAATTCCGATAGTTGACCGTTTTCGAAGCGCGAGAGCGACTCCTGTGTGAGTCCAGATTGTCTAGCTACCTGGCCCTGCGGTAGTCCTCGTTTTTTCCGCTGCTCGGCGACAGCACGTCCTAATTCTGCTAGGGTTTTCATTTTGATATATTAATCAAATAACCTTTAAATTCCTATAGTTTTTGATGCAAATATCAAAATAAGGTTGCACGTAACACAGCAGTATTTGATAAATGCATCAAAACTAAAGACCAAGAGCCAGGAGCCGTTTCGTTATTACCAGCACGGCCAATGCGTGGTGCATCTGGATGGCTGCGTGGAAGTCGAAGCGGCTTACTACGGCCTACCGCCAGGCTGGATCGGACGCGTGGTCCGAGTGCAGTGGAATGAGACCGTCGCTCACGACCGTTTCTTGGGCGTGCGTGAGAGCAGTTGTCCCGTCGCTACATTCTTGAATGTCTGTTCATCGACGTAGTTCAGTGGCGTACCGTCAGCCAAACGGATTGTCTTGAGTCCCGGTATCGAGCCGACGCCGTCCATCGACGAAGTGTTGATGCGTTCCTGATGGATAAAGGCACGGTGTTGAGAGCCGTCGTCTGCGTAGAGCGTTAGCGTCTCCATTTCTTCCTCCGACTGAAATTACAGGTGATGTGTGAGCCACTCTCGCACAAGAGCGACAGCAGCAGCGAGAAGAACCCCCCAGCTCAGTCTGCGGCAGGTCGATCCCCTCATTCGCGAACTCGTGCATTATCGCGATCTCATCCAACAAAAAACCCAGGAGCCAAAATCATGAATGTGATCGAGCTCGATCGTGCTCTCCGCCAACTTCGCTTAGGGGGCATGGCTGCGGTTCTGGAAACTCGCCTGCATCAGGCGCAATCCGAACCTATG
>JASHRB010000503.1 GCA_030037575.1 Candidatus Sulfotelmatobacter sp.
CGCGGGCGCATGAAACAGAGCGAGTACCGCTTGCAGTTGCGCGAGAAGCAGAAGGCGAAGCGCATATATTTCACGCTCGAAGGCCAGTTCCGCAACTACTTCGAGAAGGCGGCCAAGTCGCGCGGGGTTACCGGCGAAAAACTTCTCCAGCAACTTGAGCGGCGACTCGATAATGTCGTCTATCGTGCGGGTTTCGCCCAATCGCGGCGCCAGGCGCGGCAGCTGGTGCGTCACGGCCATGTCGCGGTGAACGGCAAGAAGGTCAATATTCCTTCTTATGAAGTCAGCGCCGGCCAGGAAATCTCGATTCGCGAAAACAGCAGGAAGCTTGCGGTGCTCGAAATGGCCAAGGAATACGCCAGCCACGGCGTCATGCCGAACTGGCTGGAAGTGAGTCGTGACAATTACACGGCGAAGGTTCAGTCGCTGCCCAAGCGCGAGGATATTCAACTGCCCTTGAATGAGCAGTTGATTGTGGAGCTTTATAGCAAATAAGAATCGCAGGTTTCAAAGTCTGGAACTCGGTCCATGACACACTCGAGCCAAACCAGCCTTTTCCGGCGAAAGCTCCCCTTGCGGCGCAGCAAGCGCGAAGCCAGGGGCGCTTCACTGAGTCGGACCACTCAGCGAGCCGGGATTGAGCCACACGGCCGAAGGAGAAAACACCATGCTGTGGAGAGGTTTTCAAAAACCGAAGCGTTTAGCCGTTGATCAATCCACCCTTACCGATAAGTACGGCATTTTCTGGGCGCAGCCGTTCGAGCGCGGATTCGGCACCACCGTGGGCAATGCCTTGCGGCGCGTGCTCCTTAGCTCCATCGAAGGCGCGGCCGTCACCGCGGTGAAAATGGAAGGCGTATTGCACGAATTTCAGTCGATCCCGGGAGTGGTCGAGGACGCGACCGACATCATCCTCAACTTGAAGCAGATTCCCTTCAAGCTCGCGGGCGATGCGCCCAAGGCAATTTATCTCCGCGCCGATCAGCCGGGAGTGGTCACCAGCGGCATGATCGAAGCCGACGGGGACGTCGAAGTTCTCGACAAAGACGTCTACATCGCTACCGTCAGCGAAGGCGGCAAACTCGACATGGAAATGCGGCTGAAGCGCGGCCGCGGATATGTCTCCGCCGACAAGAATTTCGACGAGGACCTCGGCATCGGGTTCATCCCGATCGATTCCGTTCACTCGCCGGTGCGCAAGTGCAATTACACGGTCGAAGCCGCGCGTCTCGGGCAGATCACCGACTACGACAAACTCACGCTCGAAGTCTGGACCAACGGCTCCATCACCCCGGCGGACGCGATCGGGCTTTCGGCGAAGCTGATGAAAGACCACATGAACATCTTCATCAACTTCGAAGAGGAGATTGAAACCGGCACCTCGGCCGCCGACGACCGCAAACCGGAAATTCACAACGAGAACCTGAACCGTTCCGTCGAAGAGCTCGAGCTTTCGGTGCGCAGCTACAATTGCCTGAAGAACGCGAACATTCAGACGATCGGCGAGTTGGTGCAGAAGACCGAATCGGAAATGCTCAAGACCAAAAATTTCGGCCGCAAGTCGCTGAACGAGATCAAAGAGATACTTTCCTCGATGGGATTGAGCCTGGGCATGAAGATCGACGAGCATGGCAACGCCGTGCCCGGCCCAACTTCAAACATGGTGCTGCCGGCTTCGGCGTACGGGCCGGATGACACGCTTTAAAGGGTAACGCCGGCGTCTCGCCGGCCACATGAAGGGTCAGGGGCCAGGAGTGAGGGGAGGGACCAGGAACCGGGATCTCAAGCTCACCGGCCGCTGACGCAAAAATCAACCGGCTGGCCACTGATCCCTGGCCCCTGAGGTTTCCATGCGTCACAAAGTTGCGGGTTACAAACTCGGACGAAACACCGCGCACCGGCGCTCGCTGCTGCGCAACCTGGTCACTTCGGTGCTTGTTGAAGAGCGCATCGAAACCACCGTTCCCAAAGCCAAGGCGGCGCGCCCGCTGGTCGAAAAAATGATCACGCTCGGCAAGCGCGGGGACCTCGCCGCGCGGCGTCTGGCGGCGTCGTATTTGATGACCGACGAAGCCGTGGTGAAGCTGTTCGACACCATCGGCCCGCGCTTCGGCGACCGCAACGGCGGCTACACCCGCGTCATCCGTACGCATTGGAACAAAGGCGACGGCGCCGACAAGGCCTTCCTCGAACTGCTGGGCAGCGAAAAAGTGCTCGACGAAAAACGCGAGAAGCGTGCCGAACTTCGCGCCAAAAAAACCGCGGAGGCCAAAAAGGCGATGGAAGAAGCCGAAGCCCAGGCGCAGGCGCAAAGCGAAGCCGCAGCGGCCGAAGAAGAAGACAAAAAAGAGTAGTTTTGCGCGCCGCGGCGCCGGCCGCGGGTGCGATGCCGGCATTGCGCTGAATCGCGAAGGCCCGGCGCCACCGCGCCTTTTTTATCGCGTCCAACCGTTCCGCCGGTTTTTGCTTCACCGAGCAACGCAGAATGGCGCACCCGTACATGTCCTTCCGTATCTGTCTCCGGTAATCTTGCCGCCACTTCCCGCCCTTATAAACTTTCTCCCAGGATGGGGTTTACTCGAGTCCAGATCGCCATCGCCGTCGGCCTCGGAGCGCTGATGGTATTCGGATTTCTCGGCTACATCTGGTGGCTGGGCAATCAGGGGCCGGTGCTCGAGCGCTCCCAAGAACACGATCCGCTCACCGGGCTTCCCCTCGCCATTAAGCTGAATCCGCTGCGCGACCGTACCATCGAGCACACCGCCAACAAATTTTTGCGCCAACTGCGCGACGGTCATTGCGACGAACTGCTTTCCCAGTGGGAGCACGATTATCGCAAGAAATACGCGCATTTCATTTGCCAATCGGAGGCGCAGCATCCGCTGCTTTCCTGGCAATTGGCGGAGTGGGAGGATGCGCCGCCGCTCACCATTCTTCACTACCGCGCCCAACGGCTCAACACGCCCAGCCAGCCCGGCGCGTACACCGAGCAGATGACGGTCACGACCGAGAACAAAGCTGGGCAATGGGTGGTGACCAAGTACGACGCTTTGTACTGAAAGCGGCGGTCAGACGTGAGTCCCGGTTCCCAAGGCCACGGTGGTTGATTTTTTCAGTCGGCCTGAGCATTTTGACCAGCAGAACATCAAGAGCTGCGCGCCGATGCCCGCGCAGGTGTCGAGCACGACATCCTGCCACCTCCCGGTGCGCGAGGGGATGAAGCTCTGGTGCCATTCGTCGAGGCTGGCGACGACCAGCGTTCCAACAATCGCGATCATCGACCAGCGCAGAGTCCAAAGCGAATTCCTCGCTGCGGGCAGGGTCGCGCGCCAGGCGCGAAAAAGCAGGACGCTGAGGATCGCGTAGCCAACCACGTGCCCGCCTTTGCGCAGGTAGAAGTGCCAGACCGCAAAATGGGGGTAATCCATGCCGAATAAATAATGGAATACTGGATAAAGAATCCGGCTGGTGTGATACGCGGAAAGTGCCGCCGTCGACTCAATGGCGATGACCATGAGCCACAAACCCGCCGCGATCCACGCCTTCAGTAGATTGTTCTTGTCGGAGTTCAAGTTTGTGCTTACTCGACTCCGTAGTTGGGAGCTTCACGAGTAATCATCACGTCGTGGACATGGCTCTCGCGCAGGCCCGCCGAAGAGATGCGAACGAAACGTCCTTTCTCCTGAAGCTCTTTCAGATTTGCCGTACCGCAGTAGCCCATGCCGCTCCGGAGCCCTCCGACCAGCTGCTCGACCAGCCCTGAAAGTGGACCTTTGTAGGGCACTTGTCCTTCGATTCCCTCCGGCACCGACTTGCCGCGCTCAGCGCCTTCTTGTGAATAGCGATCGGCCGAACCGGCCTCCATCGCACCAATCGAACCCATCCCGCGATAGCTCTTGAAGGTACGGCCCTGATACAAAATCGTTTCGCCTGGCGATTCCTCGGTCCCGGCAAAAAGACTTCCGATCATGACGGCCGAAGCGCCCGCGGCAATTGCCTTGGTGATGTCGCCTGAAAACTTAATTCCGCCGTCGGCAATGATGGGCACGCCGCTCGCTTTCGCCGCCTTTGCACATTCCGAGATTGCCGTGATCTGCGGGACGCCCGCTCCGGTCACCACACGCGTCGTGCAGATCGAGCCCGGTCCGATGCC
>JASHRB010000504.1 GCA_030037575.1 Candidatus Sulfotelmatobacter sp.
AAGAACTGCTTGGCGAGCGACAGGTCGCTGTTGAAGAAAAACGGCGTTCGGACGGCGCCCGTGGTCCGGGGAGCATTCCCAAGAGTAAAAGGAGCCGGGACCTGAATAGAGTCTGGATTCGCGAAATAGTTGTTCACCCAATAGCTGTCGCTGCCGTGACTGCGCTTCGGCTCGCCGACGAAATTGGGCCGCTGAGGCCCGTAAGTGGGCAGCGGCGTTCCGCCGTTCAAAACAAAGAACTGCAGTGGCCGGCCGGAGTGAATGTCCCAGATGCCATTGGTTTTCCAGCCGCCAATGATGGCGTCCAGAACTCGGGGCATGTTTTCCCCGAAAGCTTTGCCACGTCCGACGGGCAGATCGTAACTGTAGCTGAACTTCACCATGTAGGGCACATCGAACGTTGACAGGCTTCGCTCCGAACTCGGGTTGTTCGGATCCTGCAGGGCCCACCCAGCCTCGGGTCCATAATTCCCTAACCAGGCCACGTTGGTATCGTACATTGAGGAATCGTCGATCGATTTCGACCAGGTGAAACTGGCTACAAGCTCCAGGCCGTTGCTGTAGCGCTTTTCGGCCGTGAGTTGTAGAGCATTGTACGTCGAGTTCGCGATGGGCGGTTCATCGGTCGTGACGCTGGTAAACTCCGGGAACGGCATCTGCAGCTGAAACTCCTGGATCGACGGACTGGAAAGTGTGCTGTTCGCATTGGAAATGGGGCCGCCATTTTGCGAAGAGAAGGGATTGGTGACGTAGGTTTCCAATTCATTGACCAATTTGGGGTTGGTCTCCATCGCCGGTCCGAGGATGTCGCGATTGTTGTCCCCGGCGAAGTAGAGGTGCGTTCCCTTCTTTCCCACGTAAGTAGCACCAAAGACCACATTCCAGGGCAACTGGCGCTCAACGCCCAAAGTCCAACTCTGCTCGTACGGAGTTAGCGCCGCAGCATGCGTACGGAGCGGGCCGATGGCCCCGAAGCCCACGTCATTCAGCTGGCCGAGAGAGCTCCCCGGCGGCTGAATCAAGCCATCGGGGAATGGATTGCTCAAGTGAAGCCAGGTCGAGTTGCCCTCATTCAAGTAGGTGGTGATCGCGCTGGTGTATTGGTTAAAGCCTTGCGAACCGTAACTGAGCAGGCCGTTAGCACCCGACCGAGTCTGGCTATAGAAGATGCCGTAGCCCCCGCGCACGACCATCTTTGGGGCGAACTGATACGCAAGTCCAAAACGCGGCTGAATGTCGGTCCAGTCCGTTAGCCAGTCCGAGCGTACGCTGGGACTGTTAAAGAACTCGGCCCCGTGCAGGGTAAGAGTTGTCGGTCCGGTGAACTGATCGTCATACGAAAGCGTACCGCCGTTCAGCGGGTTGATCACATTCGGATTCCACCAGTTCATGCGATTGAAGCGCTCGGTCCTGGGCAGAGAAACGTCATAGCGTAATCCCAGGTTCAGCGTCAGTTTGCTGGTGGTTTTCCAATTATCCTGAGCGAAGGCGGCGTACTGGTAGTTCTCAGACGCGGGACGGAATTGGATTTCGTAGTAACTGTTTCCCGAGCCCATCATCTGGCCCATCATGAAGCTGGCCATGCCGTCGCCGCCGCAGTCGGTTAAGTCGCCGCTAAACGGACACAGCGAGCTTCCGGTGTTATCAAACTGGAAATAGCCCAGCGGGGCGTTCGTCTGGATGTAATTCTGCTGGTGCAAACGGCCTTCGAAGCCGAATTTGAGTTCGTGCGGGCCACGGATTTTGGTCAGCATCGCCGAAAGTTGACCGGTATCCTGCCCCTGCTTGTAATTGCCATAGGGATTGCTTCCGGCGCTGGTAAAACCGGCGGAAAAGTACCCGGCTTCAATGAAGATGGCGGGAACGCCGTTGAAACCGTTCTGCTGCAGGTAAGAGGGGAAGCCCAGCGTGCCGAGAGGATTCGCATTCAGGCCGGAATTGTAGGCAAAGATCGATTCCGAGCCGCGGGTAAAGCCCAGGGTGGTCGTCAACAGCAACGTAGGACTGAAAGTATAAACATCGTTCAGAGCGAACAGGTGCGAGGCGCTGGTGTCCGCCCCGCTGCCACAGGGATCGATGAAGGTCTTGAAGCAATTGAATGGGGTATAAGTGCTCCATTCCTGCGAGTACTTTCCGCTGAACAGATTCTTCTCGCTGAAGCGGTGGTCAATTTTGATGTCGAATTGCTCATTGTTGCTCGCGCTGGCTCCCGAGGCGATCCAGTTCAGGTAGGGCGTGGCATTGGCCATGCCCGGCGTGGGATTGGGGAACAAAGCCATCATCTTTTGAGCGACCGGGTCGATCAAATTGCCCTTAACCCCAGAGGCGGGTTCGAACTGGGCGGGAGGGCAGGAATTGCCCGCAACCAGGGCGGCAGGATTACAGCCCGGGCTTACGTACAGGTCTAGTCTGTTGTTCGGAATGGGTGTGGCGCGCACCGGCCCGCCATCATTGGAGTTATAAACCCCAGAGTAAGGATCCCAGAGTTGGCCTGCGGTGACGCTGCACAGGCCGCTGGCGTCGAAGGTCCCGCCATTATCCCCGCACAGTTCGCTGAAATTGCCGGTGCGCTCGGCGGCGCTGGGCACGCCGGCCTGGTAGGTTGCGGCCGTTGTCTGGAGCGTTCCGTCCCAATCAAAGAAGAAGAAGGTCTTGTTCTTGATGATTGGCCCGCCGAAAGTGCCACCGAATTCGTGCCGGTGAACCGGGGGAATAGGAATAATGGGAGTGACGTCGTCGTTGAACCAGTTGTTTGCATCGGTGATCGTGTTGCGTATGAAGTCGTAGACCTCCCCATGGTAACTGTTCGTTCCCGAGCGAGTGACCATGTTGATAATCGACCCGCCGGAGAAGCCATATTCGGCGCTGAAGTTCGATTGCTGTACTTTGAATTCCTCGACCGCCTCCGCCGAGGGGACGTAGGTAACCTGGGTGATGCCGCCGTTGGGCTCGAAGTTGGTGATCGAGGAGCCGTCCATCAAAATGTCGGCGCTGGCCCCGCGGCTGCCGTTGGAAATGAAGTTGGTTCCCGTATCGCTGATTTGGTTCTGGTCGCTCTGGTCGGTGACCCCCGGCGCTAGGTAGGTGAAATCAAGCACGTAGCGGTCGACCAGGGGCAGATTGTCGATGAACCTGCGGTCCACGACCTGGCCGGTCACTGCATCTTCGGTGTCGATCGTTGTCGAGCGAGCTTCCACCTTCACCGTTTGTGTTTCGGCTGCAACTTTGAAAACCATATTGGCCGTCGCATTTTCGCTGACGTTCAACCGCACATCGTTCTGTACCGTTTTGCCAAAACCCTTCATCTCGGCGGTTACGGAATACAACCCCGGCGGAACGGAAACGAACAGGTATCGACCCTCGCTGTTGGAAGTGGTCGTAAATTGATATCCCTTATGCTCGTCTGTGAGTGTCACCCGAGCGCCTTGGATAATGGCGCCCGAGGAATCGGTAAGCGTGCCACTGACGGTGCCAAAGTATCCCTGGGCAAACAATGCAGCCGAACACAGCACCATGACTGCGGCTAAAAGGATTTGAGATCTGCGCCGAAACTTCCGGTGTCTTGCGAGGATGAAGCACTTCACGTCACGCCTCCTGGGGTCCAGCGGTCTTGGACCAAAAACTCACCCGACACAATGATGGGCACAGCTTCTTGCTTGCACCAGAGAAAAGACCTCACTGTGGAAGGGTCTCATCGGGAATCTCGTTTTTGACTTCAAGAACGGCGTCATTGTACACCTAGCTCCCAGTCCGACATAAGGCAATCACGGCAGCCAACGCCCGGATATCGCTGGCCCGCCGAAACGCGACCATGGCCAACGATTGGGTGGACAAGTTTTTTGCCCATCCTGAGGTTCGCGAAATGCAGGCACCGTTCAGGTTGGGCCGCACGCCCCGCATGATTTCCATTGTGCAGTCAGGGTTCAGCGGTACCAGCGATCTGTCGTTCATCAAGCATTTCCTGCTCTCGAACGTGCACGAAGGCGCCAATCCGGAATGGCGTCTCGAAGCCCAGAATGCATTCAATCATCCTCTTTGATTTAGTATGGGCCCACCCGGTCCTTACGGCAGCCGTACTCTGAGCGTCGGCGATCCCAGCTTGGGAGTGCTCTCTTCGATGGCGCCAACTGGGGGGCAGCCGCTTCAATTGGCTTTGAAGATCAGCTTTTTCGTGGATTTTGGCATTGAAAGCGTCAGACAACGATGTCCTGGGAGGCAACAAAGCGATACCACTTGTCATCGCCGGCCATAAAAAAGGGATTTGCGGCCTACTCCGCGTCCTGAACACAACGAAAACCAACTCCGCCAGAACGGTCCAGGCTCGGACCCGTCAGCAGGAGTTTGCCGTGTTGGTTGAGCTGGTAGGTCAAGGGGAAATACCATATCGAACCCTGCGGTTGATAGTACTCGCCTCCGCGCAGGACAGCGGCGCGGGTGTGGTCGTCGGTGAACTCTTCTGTCCATTGCCACACATTGCCGACCAGGTCCATGACGCCGAAAGGGCTCTTGCCCTGCGGATGCGCATCCACGGCATCCGGCCCGCGCATATTGCGGCTTTTGTCCGGCAAGGGCACGGCGTGCGGGTTCCAATCGTTCCCCCAGGGATACGTTCGGCCATCATTGCCTTGCGCCGCGTACTGCCACTCCCACTCATGCGGCAGGCGCTTGCCCGCCCACGCCGCATAGGCCCGCGCATCTTCTAAGGAAACCCAGGTAACAGGTCGGTGATCCCAACCGGCGGGAAAGTTTCCGGCTGTCCAATCACGCAGAAAGTTCAAATCATCCTGGGGATGATAGTGCGTACTCTCCACAAATTTCTTGAATTGTGCGTTAGTGACGGGATACCTGTCGATCCAGAATGACTTCATCCGCATGGGATGTTCGTGGAAACGCCGCGGAGAATCTTCCCAGGGATATTGCACGTCCACACCGATGTCATCGGATCCCTCGATCTCGATTCCCTCCACCTTGAAGACAAAGTCTCCGCCGGGAATCTTTATCATGCCGTCCGGAGAAGCCGAGGCAGGCGGCTTCGTCCCAACGATGGTCACGCTCCGCTGCGCCAACACGGTCCATTCCTTCGAATAACTCGCCAACGGTTTGACAGTCATGCCTCGCATTTTCGCCATGAGCTCTTGGATGCCGGCACCGGGCGTGGTTTTCGCAGCGAGCACCGCTCCATAGCCGTGCGCTTCGATCTCAAAATCAAGCACGATTTTGCCTTCAGGATGGCGTTCGGGTTTCAGTTCGGTTCCGTGATAGAGATCGAAATAGCGCATTCCTTCTTGCGGCTCCAGTTCGATCTCGCGACCCTTCACGTCATACTCGTTGCGATTAACGATGGTCCAGACCGTCTGCCCGGGCAAAGGCCAGCGGCTGGCGAAGACTCCGTAGCGCAACATGGGCGCCAGCGGCTCCCAGTCGGGGCTTATCAGGAATGGAGCGATGGCCCGCTCGATGGTGGCGACCCTGCGAGTCGCTTCGGCGTCACGCGGTGTGATCCCGTTCCAGATTCCCCAAATGTTCTCCCAGCTTTCCCACCCCACTCCGTTGAAAAAGGCAAATTGCAGATCGTCAGTCTTGTCGCGCCTCCAGCGATCTGAAATATTGACCATGTGGCGCGGTTCCAGCCACTTGTACCTGTCAAGCATGGGCACAAATGGAAAGTTGTACTGCCCCCAGGTCATCACGTTCCAGGCCAGGGCCTCATCGGAAGGGCCGTCCTCCGGCTCGAAGGCGAGCGGATGTCCAACTTTATCGGCGGCCACTGAAAAGGCAAGCGGCACGCCATCCTGGGTATCGCCGTTGATGCCGTCGGCTCCCACCTGCTCCATCAGTTCAGCAATTGCCTGGGGCCAAGGTTTGCCGGGGTCGCGGGTGCCCTGATCCCACATCATCATGGGAAACAAAACCCGCACACCGCGCTTATGAAAATCCGCAACCATCTGCCGCACTCCCACAATCCCTCCGGGCATGCTGCGAATCAGGTCTTGCTGATTGCGGTCGTCAATGCCCAGGTTCGGATAAGTGGGCCAGATCAGCACCGCATCGATGCCCCCATAGCGCCTCTCCAGATCGTCGAGATAACGATCGACCGTGTAATGCGGTGCGACCGGGTCATAGAAGTAACGGTCCTGCACCATCATTTGGGGCTGAATGAAACTGGACCGCGTCCATTGAAGCTGCGGCAGTTGGTAGCGCGATCCGTCATAGCCGATGCGAATCAGGCGCTCACTGCGCCAGTGGCGAATGTCGGCGAGCCAGGCATCGTGGTCTTGTTGATTGCAGGGCTTCGATCCACCTTCCCACGCCTCTTTGATCAAGAGACAATCGGGCGGGGGAATCTGCTGATGATCAGGCTCAAAGCGCGTATCCTGAGCGCAAACGATGTTGGAGAAACTCAACAGAGCGGCAATCACAAATCGCTTCCCTCCGCGTTTCGCGGGTGCAATCCGGCGATCAGTTGGCTGCATTTCCCGGACCTCCCACCGGATAAATACGGGGAAGGCGGCGCTCGACCGGAGGTAGAGCAGGAAAGGCGGCGTGCGGCTCCTTCTGATACCAGTAAGCGACGGAAAAGAAGTTGTCGGAGCGGTGATTGGCGTGGCCATGCTCGATTGTGGCTCGCAGAGACTTGCTGAATGGGATGGGCGAGTCCAGGTGAAACCGATATACGGAGGAACGGCTGCCCGCAAGTTCAGCGCCTACCACGGGAGCTCCGAACAGGCCATATGAAAACGGATGACAGCAAAAATTCCAGGCCCCCAGAAAGTAGTCCTCCGATCCGGTGCCGTTGATGGAAGGGAGCTTTTCTTGGTCGACAAAAAACATGTCGTCGCCTTCGCCCCACCACCCGTCCTGATTCTGAAGAATTGACATCGTCACGCCGACGAAGTGTCCCTGGCCGTTGGCTTCCAGCCACACGTAATTATTTTCTCCGTCAAGATTCTTTTTCGCATTTACGGCCGGAGTGTCGTTCGACTCCCACTGATTCGTCCAACCTTTGGCTGGGGTTGCCTGACGGTACTGCGCGTGAAAATACATGGTGTCTCGGGAAAGATCATGATGCAGAGCCTGATAGTCAATGTTG
The DNA here is from genome assembly GCA_030037575.1 of Candidatus Sulfotelmatobacter sp. Classification (GTDB taxonomy): domain Bacteria; phylum Acidobacteriota; class Terriglobia; order Terriglobales; family Acidobacteriaceae; genus Sulfotelmatobacter. The sequence goes on from JASHRB010000504.1 coordinate 7,091, forward strand.
AAATAAAACGCATCCACGCCCTCGCTTCCCTGATTGGTGACCGTAATTCGGGCTCGCTTACGAAAAGGCATTGGGAAAAAACAGTTCAGAGCTTTATCGGGGGCGACCGAGAGAGGAATGGATTCATATTGGAAGTAGTCTCCCAGGCCGAGGCCGAAGAAATCGCCGATGGGGGCCTCTACGCTCGGCGAGGCTTCTCCATCCCAATACATGCGCAGAACCAGCTTTTTCAGATGATATTGTTCCGGCGACGCGATGGT
>JASHRB010000004.1 GCA_030037575.1 Candidatus Sulfotelmatobacter sp.
GCATCCAGCAGCTTTCCTTCCGGAGTGCTGAAGTACGCTCCCTCCTGAAGCGTCTCGAACAGCTCCGTGAACCGCATTTCCTTTTCATGCTCTCCGGTTACATCTCTTCCCAGCACGCTGATGCCGACGACTTCGTCGCCTTTCACAATCGCGTTCAAAACGCAATCGAAATAGAACGGCCGCGGGTGGTTCTTCAAACGCAAGCGCACCGTTCCTGCCCAATGTCGCTTTTCCAGAAACCGCAGCAGTCCGCTTTCCAGGGTGCCGCGCGTCGGCTCCTCGATGAAATCGAAAGCCTTTTGTCCCACTATCGCCGAGTAGGGAAGTCCCAACAATCCCGCCACACTTTTGTTGACCGTGCGCACTGTTCCATCCAGCGAAACGGCAAAGGCCGCATCTTCGAACGAGTCGATCAGTTCCTTGAAGCTGCGCTGCGAGCGTGCGATCACTTCATTCAGCTGATCGAGTTGTTCTTCCGATGGCGCTGCGCCCACATGCTGCTGCAGGTCTTCGAGCAGCACCTTCAACTCCACCACTTCCCGCCGCCGACCATACGCGTAAACCGCAAGCAATACGGAAAGCACCAGCACGCCCAACGCTGCCGGACCCAAGTGGTAGGGCAGCGCCTCCAGCCGCTCCCACGCAAGCGTGGCAAATCCTAGAGCCAGCAGCACCATGAAGAACAGAATCCATCGCCAAAGTTGCGATTCCTCACGTTCCAGATTTTTTGGTTGGCGAGAGCGCCTGATCTCAGGGGAACCCGGGGTCATAGAGAGTATTGAATCATCGCGCGAAGCACGGGAGCAGTTTCCCGCCGCATCGGCTCTACGTAATTTTATTCTACCGTGGGGCGCGCAGAGCGCTTTCTGTTGGAGAGTTTGGTACTTCAGTCATTCCATGGTTACCGGCTTAGGTCTCGAAGAACCAACGCTTGAAACTGTGAAGAGCCCGGACGAAATTGTTGTGGGTTGCAGCGGGAGAATCACTTCACCAGTTCTCCGAGGCTTCCAATCCAGGGTGTGCGCCCTCATCCCTGAAGCCGATCGCATCGTTTTGCACCTGACCGATGTGGGTTACCTCACTGGCTCCGGCCTGGGCGCGCCGGTAAGCCTCTGGCTCTCGGCCAGAAGGCAGCATTGCGATTGAGGCTCGTCGACCCGAATCAACGGTTGAAAGAGTTGTTCGACTCACAAGGTTGGCGAAAGCATTTGAAGGCCATGAGGAAATGCTGGGCATGACGCCCGACTAGGGCTCCCGCTGGGGTTTTCTTCAGATTACTTCACAACCAGCTGTGTCACATCCATCGCGGCGCCAGCAAAACCGCAGCACGTAACCTGGCTAAAATACCGGAACTGCGCCTTCCCGTACGAGGTAGACGTAAAAGACTCCTCCGGAAATCCCAAGCTTTACAAAACGCTCAGTGCCGCAGTCTACGGCATCGACGCCGCGGATTGACTTGAAGCTTTCAGGCACGTAAGATTTTGCCACACATGATCGGCCAGACGACCTCGCACTACCGCATTCTCGAGAAACTGGGCGGCGGCGGTATGGGCGTGGTTTACAAGGCTGAAGATACCCGCCTGCACCGCTTTGTTGCTCTCAAATTTCTTCCCGATGAAGTTGCGCGCGATCCGCAGGCGCTTAGCCGGTTCGAACGCGAGGCGCAGGCCGCCTCCGCATTGAACCACCCCAACATCTGCACCATTCACGACATCGGCGAGCAGGACGGAAAAGCCTTCATCGCCATGGAATTTCTGGAAGGCTCCACCCTCAAGCACCGGGTCGGCGTGCGGCCGCTTGAAATCGAACTTCTGCTTTCCCTGGCTATCGAAATTGCCGACGCTTTGGAAGCCGCGCACGCCAAGGGAATCATCCATCGCGATATCAAGCCTGCAAATATTTTCGTAACCGAGCGCGAGCATGCCAAGATTCTTGATTTTGGACTGGCCAAAATCACGCCCCATGCGGGCCGCAGCGAGCAGACGGCCGCGACGGCGATTAGCGATGACAACCTTACCAGTCCGGGATCGACAATCGGCACCGTTGCCTACATGTCTCCGGAGCAGGCGAAAGGCAAGGCACTCGACCGCCGCACCGATCTGTTCTCCTTCGGCGCGGTTCTCTACGAGATGGCGACCGGCCAGGTTGCCTTCCGGGGAGACACTTCAGCCGTAATCTTCCATGCCATCATCGAGCGCGCGCCCACGCCTCCGAGACATCTCAATCCCGATATTCCTCCCAAGCTCGAGGAGGTCATCACTAAAGCTCTCGACAAAGACCGTGAGTTGCGCTATCAGAACGCGGCCGACATGCGCGCCGACCTGAAACGAGTGCGCCGGGAGATGCAATCGGGGCGAGGTCCCGTTCCGGAGAGCGACGATGCAGTTCTGCCGGCGAATCCGCCCAGCAGATCCGGTGTGCGTCCGGCGGCGGGAAGTGGATCGGGGGGAGTGGCAGCGGCTTCCAGCGGCAGCCTGGCGGCACCGGGAAGCGCACAAATGGCAACCGCGGCTTCAGTGACTTCCCCGGCGGCGCGCCCGAACTGGTGGCTGTATTCAGGGCTCGCGGTGGCTGCTTGCGGGATGGCCGTCATCGGGCTGACTCTGTATCACCGGCGGGCGCATGCCATCACGGAAAAAGACTCGATCCTGGTCACCGACTTCGTGAACACGACCGGGGATGCGGTATTCGACGGCACCCTGAAAAAGGCGCTGGCCGTCGATCTGCAACAGTCTCCATTTCTCAATGTCGTGCCGGATCAGCAGGTGCAGAAGACTCTCAAATATATGGGGCGCGCACCTGACCAGATCGTAACCAGCGACATCGGCCGTGAAATATGCCAGCGCGACGGAATCAAAGCCATGCTGACGGGATCGATCGCGCTGGTCGGCAACCAGTACCTGGTGACGCTCGAAGCCACAAACGCTTCAACCGGCGATTCGCTCGCACAGGCGCAACAGCAGGCAGATGGCAAAGATGCCGTGCTGAGCACTCTCGGCAGCGCAGCGACGAAATTGCGCCAGAAGCTGGGCGAATCGCTGGCCTCGGTGCAAAAGTTCGACAAGCCGCTCGACCAGGCCACCACGTCTTCCCTGGAGGCGCTCAAAGATTTTACGCTGGCCGACGCACTGCATAACAAGTTGGAGGACATCCAATCGGTAGCGCTTTATCAGCAGGCGATTGAGCTCGATCCCAATTTCGCGCTCGCCCACCTGCGCCTCGGAGTGGTCGCCGGCAACACGGGGCAGCCGTCCTTATCAACCAAAGAGGTGGCGAAGGCTTTTGAACTGCGCGATCGGACCAGCGAATACGAACGGCTCTACATTACTGCCTACTACTATTTCAATATTGGACAAGTGGAGAAGACCATCGAAGCCTGGGAGTTGATGAAGCAGACGTACCCTCGCGACGAGGTCTCCCGCATCAATGTCGCCGTGACTTATCAGGAAATCGGGCGCCACGAGAAGACGGTCGAGAACTGCCTGGAGGCCATCCAACTTGTGCCCGACACGCTCAATTGCTACCTGGTCGGAGCCCAGTCTTACCGAGTTTTGGGCAGGTTTGACAATGCCGATGCCCTGCTGGCGCAGGCCCAGAAAAGAAACAGCAAGGGCTCGCTTTTGTACGTTGCTCTAGCGGCTTCGGCGCTATGGCGCGGAGATTCCGCCGCTGCCGCGCGCATGCAGGATCTGGCAAAAGGGACGCCGGAAGGCGAGTTGCGAGTATTACAGCAGCAAGCCGCCTACGCCGCCGCACTCGGCCAACTGTCGCGGGAACGGGACCTGCGAGCGCAAGCGCTCGAGCGGGCCAAAAGTCTGGGCATTCCAGATGTAGCCGCGGAACAGTTGATGGATGAAGCCAGCACCGATGCCCAGTTCGGATACTCTTCCCGCGCCAGCGAGCAGATTGATGCAGCGCTGGACTTGTCGCGCGACCCCTTTTTCGTCGCCCAAGCGGCCGATGCCGCCGCGGCCGCGGGCCAGGATCAGAAAGCCGAGTCGCTGCTGGCGGAAGCGCGTCGCGCGCGTCCGGAAGATACATTCATCCAGGATGAAATTGCTCCGCGCGTGGAAGCTCGATCTCAGATGCATCACGGCCAGGCCGCTGCGGCAATCCAGACGCTGGCCGCGGCCCAGCCTTACGAAGACGGCATCTTTTTCGACAATCATCTTCTGCGGGGTGAAGCGTACATGGCGGGCGGCCAGGCCGACAACGCTATTTCGGAGTTTCGCAAGGTCCTGGCCCACCGTAGCGCGTCCCTGTTCACGGTTGCCTATTCGCTGGCCCAACTCGATCTGGCGCGAGCATTGGTTGCCCAGCATGACACGGCAAACGCCCGCACTGCCTATCAGGACTTCTTTGCATTCTGGAAAAGCGCCGATCCAGATATCCCGATCCTGAAAGAAGCCAAAACTGAATACGCGAAGCTGCAGTAGTTCTGGGCTGTCCATGCGATCTCGAAGTTCGGCCAAGAGGTCACGAATTCCGGAGCTAATGCCGGCACGATTGCTCAGGGGCGTCCCATCTTCGAACGGGTCGGCAGACTGCTCAGCAGGAAATCGTACGCGCCGTTGCGAATGCAGGCGCGCAACGGAAACGTCAAGCACCACGGTTATCATCGACACCGGGACCTCGGGGAATTTGCTCTTGATTCGCTCAAGGAAGCCAGTTCCCTCCAGAGACGCATTCATCAAGTCGATAGCCACCTGATCGAGCTTTTTCTCTTCTCGGAATTGAGCAATTCTAGCTCGCCGACCGCCGGTGACGGACAGCAGCGACAACCGCCGAGGCCCGAGAT
>JASHRB010000505.1 GCA_030037575.1 Candidatus Sulfotelmatobacter sp.
CATTCGTGTGCGCGGTCAGGTTGCCGGGGATATCACCGTGGTTGCGGGCAACATCGTGATCGAGGATCAAGCAGAAATCGCCGGAGACCTCACCGCCGTGGGCGGCGACGCGCGGATCGATCATGGCGTGAAGATTGCCGGTGACGCGACGGTGGTCGGTGGCGAGCTGCACCGCGATCCGCAGGCTGTGGTGTTGGGCGACGTCACATCTGTGGGCGGCCATGGCTGGGCGATTCCCATCCTGCTGGTACCGTTTATCGTGCTCGGCCTCTTTGTCGCGTTTGTAATTTGGCTGGTGCAGCGCTCGCGCCATCCGGCAGTGCCCGCGGCCGCATAAGCGTTTTCCGAAGTGAAAGCACCTCTCACGCCGAAAAGAGCTGACGCATCTTGACGGCTCCTCTCTTGGAGGAATGCGTGCAGCCGTCCCGATATTGGTGGCCCATGTGGCCATCATTTCTTCCTAGTGAATCGTTCAACAAAGTTTTTGACCTGCTGCACCAGGCCCGGCCAACCCGGCGCGTAGTCTTATTTCCCGTCGCCGACTCTCACCATCTCGAGAAAAGCCCGGTGTACACGTGTATCTTCCGACAACTCAGGATGGAAAGTCGCAGCCATGGCTTTTCCCTGCCGCACCGCGACCGGGTCTTTGCCTTCTGTTGCGATGACTTCGACCCCCGGCCCCACGCGCTCGATTTTTGGCGCACGAATGAAAACCATTTCCAGCGGCGAATCGCCGCGCCCAGCCGATCGCAGCTTGCCCTCGCGAATCGAGCTGTCGATCTGGCGTCCATAGGCATTGCGGCGGATGTCGATATCGATTGCGCCGAGGCCGACCTGTTTCGGATTCTCGACCTCTGCCGCCAGCAGAATCGCTCCCGCGCACGTGCCAAGTGTGGGCTTGAGGCGCACAAATTCCTTCAGCTTCTCGAATCCCTGGTCGCCAAGCAGTTTCAGGAAGGTGCTGGACTCGCCCCCCGGGATCACCAGCCCGTCGATTTCGTCGAGTTGCTCAGATTTTTTGACGAGCGCAACTTCAGCGCCCAGCTCTTCCAGCCGGCGTCGGTGTGCGTCGAAATCGCCCTGAAGCGCGAGAACTCCAATCCTCATCAATTCCTTCAACAGCAAAACTCAGAAGAAACAACGGAATCTGCTCTTCGCAATTCTAGCGGATGTTCGGTTTTGGAATGCCAGCCGGCGCACTTTTCCCACGTTGGGCAACGCCGACGGGGAGCCCAATCGCCTGCCCAGAGCGACGTGGAAGGCTCCCGCCGTTTGAGAGACACGGCGAGAGCATGCCCGGTGCCATCGAGATAAACGTGCTCATCGGCAACTCCTCTGCTATCGTTTTGTTTCAGAAAGGACCTGTCTGGGATGGGAGACTCAGCTACTGCTGCGCTCGCAGGCTGGCAAAATTTTTATGTGATTGTGGGCTCCTCGGCCGGCGCGCTCACCGGATTGCAATTTGTGGTAATCACGTTGATCGCGGAAGCGCGCGTCACCAGCAGCATGAGAGAAATTCGCGCCTTCGGCTCGCCCACTACCGTTCACTTCTGCATGGCGCTGCTGATTTCGGCGGTTCTGAGTTGCCCTTGGCGCTCATTGCCGATGTTGGCTCTAACCCTAGGAGCATCTGGTGTGGGCGGCGTGGTGTATGCACTCTCCACCATTGGCCATGCCAAGCGTCAAACCGGATACCGGCCCGACTGGGGGGATTGGATGTGGTTCGGCTGGTTGCCGGCCCTCGTATATGCCGTGCTCGCGGCCGCCGCGTTTGCGGTTATGGAAGCTACCGCTTCCGGGTTGTTCCTTGTGGCCGCCGTCGACCTGGCGTTGCTGTTCATTGGCATCCACAACTCCTGGGACACCGTCACCTACATCGCTATTCGGCACACAGAAAAGGGCAGGCAAGAAGACACGCCTTGAGCCAGATCATGCGCAACCCGCCGACTGGTGTCTTTTCCGCCGACAGCATGGCAGCCAGAGTTGGTGTACACTCCCCAGCGTATTTCGAACTGCCAACCGAGACTTGTGCTGCCAGGGAGAACCACGATGACGCCCCATTATCGTAAGGCCGCTACCGGGCTGTTGATCTTTTGTGTCGCCGTTGCTGTTCATGCACAAAACCCATTCGAGTCTGCGAAGCAATTTTCCGCCACCGTGGTGATGAGCGGGACCGCTGCCAAAGGCGCGCAGGGCGAGATGAAGATTTATCGCTCGGGAAACAAGATGAGAACGAGCATTGGCAACATGGGCTATATGGTCATGGACCTTGGCCAGCAGACCAACTACATGGTGATGGGCAATGGCATGTGCATGCAGATGGCTCACCCCACGCAGCAGAACCCATTCTCGGTAGCGCAGGACGCCACGATCGACCGTTCGCCGGCGGGCACTGACACCGTCGACGGCCACTCCTGTAAAGTCGAAAACCTCACCGTCACCCCGCGCAACGGCCAGCCTACGAAAATGAAGGTCTGGGAAGCTGAGGATCTGAGGGGCTTTCCCGTGAAAATTGAAATGCAATCCAGCCGCGGCCCCATTGCCATCGAATACAAAGACGTTAGCTTTGCCCAACCGGATGCTTCACTCTTCGCGCATCCCGATAATTGCCAGCAAATGCCTGCCATGCCCGGCGGCCCGCACTAAAGAGGCTTTGGAATGGCGTTAGATCCCCCGTCCCAGAGACTCGGGATGACAGCTTGAACTTAAGGAATTTTGCCCGCGGCGCCACTCCAAGCAGCTGTGGGGGGCTTTTAAGGGGCGCGCAGCGATTTCCCGGTCTCGGGAGACGTGAGAGAGGAGGAATCCTGAGACCTGAGCCACCCGCCAAGTGAGCTCTACCATCCCCGGATTTGCAGCATCTGCGCTTCACTCAGCGCGCTCACGGCCAGGCCCTTCATCGCGCCGGTTAGGTCTTCGCTGACTTCGAGAAGCACCTTCGGGTCTTGATAATGGGTGGCTGCCTGCACGATGGCGCGGGCGCGCTTCTCGGCTTCCTGTGGGTCGGCGAACTCGGTGGAGTTCTTCATGAAGATTCCGCTGCCTACGAACACGGCTTCGGCTCCGAGCTGCATGACCAGTGAGGCGTCGGCGGGCGTAGCGATTCCTCCGGCGCTGAAATTCGGCACAGGCAGCTTGCCTTCCTTGGCGACCATCTTGATCAGCTCATATGGAGCTTGGTGCTCTTTGGCTTTGGCGTAGAGTTCTTCTTCGCTGAGGACGGTGAGAATTTTCATCTCCTGCATGATCTGGCGCATGTGCTTGACGGCGTGGACGACGTCTCCGGTGCCAGCTTCGCCCTTGGTGCGGATCATGGCCGCCCCTTCGGCGATGCGGCGCAGAGCCTCGCCGAGATTGCGCGCGCCGCAGACGAAGGGCACAGTAAAGGCATGCTTGTCGACGTGGTGGGATTCGTCGGCGGGCGTGAGCACTTCGGATTCGTCGATGTAGTCCACCCCCAGTTCCTGGAGAATTTGTGCTTCGGCGAAGTGACCGATACGGCACTTGGCCATCACGGGGATGGAGACGGCCGCGATGATCTCGCGAATCTTCTTGGGCGATGCCATGCGCGCCACACCACCTTCGGCACGGATTTGCGCGGGCACGCGTTCCAGCGCCATCACGGAGACGGCTCCGGCTTTTTCGGCGATGACAGCCTGCTCGGCGTTGGTGACATCCATGATGACGCCGCCTTTGAGCATTTCGGCGAGGCCGGTCTTGAGGCGGAGAGAAGTATTGGAATTCTTGGTGCCGTTGTTGTTCGACATTTTGTGGATACCTTTTTCGCAAGCGAGCGATGAGCTTTCGGCCATCGGCCTTCAGCGAACCCCAAGTTTGGTCTGCTGGGGACGCCTCATAGATATTTTACAGTGCGTTCATAATTCGCGGTACCCCATGCGGAGTGGCCCTCCCACTTCTCGCAAAGCGGCCCGCAAGAGCAAAATCCCATCGTATCGTGGGCGGGTGGTATAGCCGCCCTGCTTCCGAAAGGCGCCATTGGCAGCTTGGCTGGGCAGGAGCGGTAGCCGAGTCGGTGGGCAAGCATGATCACCTGTCCGCAGGGATGAGCTTCGTGCGACAACTGGAGAGGAGCATCGCGGCTCCTGCAGGCCCCTGGGCATCCAGCTATCGCGAACAAATTTTGTGATGCGGCCGTTGGGATCGGTCGATAAGCCGTCGACGACCATACGCGGGGATTGCTTCGCACTTTTCTTATGCGCGGCGACGGCTTGCTTCTCGCGCAGCGGTAGCGATTGAGCCGTGGGGGGGCGCTTCAGGTGGGGCGCGGAATTCTTCAAAATCCCGCCCTGCCGCAGAAGACGCGACCAGGGTAGGGCGACCGCGCTATCGTGGAGTTCCCGGCGAAATTCAATCACGAGCGTTCAACGTATCGGGCGAACATTTTTTCAGGGTCGATGGCGATGAAGATGCCGCGGCTGCGGGCGAGGATTTCTCCTTTCTCGTTGAGAATTTCGGCGGCATTGACGTGGTTGCGGCCCCGCACGCTGATTTCGCGTCCTTCGACGCGCAGGGTTCTGTGCAGCGGCACGGGCTTGAGATATTCGACGGTCATTTCGCGGGTAAGTGCAACAACTTGATGCAGCTTGTTCACCTTGCCCATGGCGTCGTCGAGGATGGAGGCGATGATGCCGCCGTGGCAGTGGCCCGGTGGTCCGGTGTAGCGCTTCGAGAGGCGGAAGCGGCAGATAAACGTTTGGCGCTGTTCGTCGAGAATGAACTTGA
>JASHRB010000034.1 GCA_030037575.1 Candidatus Sulfotelmatobacter sp.
AAGTATCTCGGCGGATTTAGATTGTACCCGAAATCAAAGCGAAAAGGCCCAATCGGTGTTCTATAGAGCAACCCCGCGCCGACCGCGTGCGAGGTGTAATCGTAACCGGTGTTGTTGAAATAGCTCGTGCAAGATGGGATGGGCACGCCACCCGCTTCCAGGCATTGCGCCGGATCCTCCTGGTGCCAGCGCAAAACGCCTTTCACCATATCGTGGCCGGCCGTGTATACATTGCCCATATCGTGAAAAATAGCGAACCCGAAGCCTTCGCCGAGATAAGGCAGACTGATGGAAGGAAAGCGCAGCTCCTCATTATCGATAAACAGCGCCGAGCCGCCAACCGGAAAGCCGGAATCAGGATCGCGGGGTCCTGCCTGATTCAACCCAAATCCACGGTGAAAGTTGTCGCCACCGGCAAAGAACTGCTCCGGTAGGGGAATCACTGTAATCCCGGATGCGCAGGAGGTGGTTAGATTGGTTAGTTCGCATGCTCCGGGAGGCAAAACTCTGGTACCGTGATAAACCTGCTCTAACCCAATGCTGGTAGAGTGAGCAAAGACGAATTTGTGGTCGGAGGGGCCGAAAGAATAATAGGTCGAGTCCCGGCCGAGCGCCCGGCCATAATTCGCCTGCGAACCGAAGTAACTCGATGCCACAAAAGTGTCGAGTGAGAAGTAATGGCCCTTAGTGCTTTCGAGGGGATTGTCCCGCTTATCCCGAATGAATGTGAAGCCAGGGCCACCGACGACCGCCGGCAAAGAAAGCAAGCTAAATTCAGCAGGGGAAAAGTCGGCGGCGAAATCGGTGGCCTTCACGCGGCGGTAATCGAAATAATAGGTGAGAGTTGTCGGATGTTTCGTTGGCCGCTTCCCCAGGTCCTGGCGAACGTCAATCTTCCCTTCCCATCGTTGTGAGGTAAAAGTGGCTACATCCAGGCTGTTGTCGTAAAGAACCGTGTAGTAGACCTTGAAGCGATTGCTGTTGAACAGCCGCGGCATTTGGTAGGTAATCAGGCCACGCTGCTGCAGGCCGCCGACCGCAGATTGAAACGTCAGGCTCTGGTCACGGCCGGCCACGTTGAGCCGCGTAACGTCGAGTTCCACGCGAGGACTGACTCCGGTCGCACCCGCGGGAGCTCGGGTTCCAGCCGGCAAACCGGTTTCGAATTCCAGTCCACCACCGTAAGTAAAGGTATAGCGTTTTGCTTCCTGCACCTGCACGAGTACGTTCTTTTGCGGATCGGTCCCTTCCGGATTCTGTACGCCCGCGTCAACCTCGTTAAAAATGCCCAAGTCATAAAGCTTGCTTTGAGTCGCGAGAATATCCTGCTGGCTGAGCGGTTGGCCGGGAACCACTTCAACTTCACGCTGCGCCACATACTTGCGGGTATGGTCGAGCCCCGCGACCATCACTTGATTCACAAAAAACTGCTCGCCCTCCTGAATGTCGTAGGTGACATCTTCGCGGTCAGGCTCGGACGCAGGTTTGGTGATGATATCCAGGGTCGCGTTCGAAAAACCGTGATTGAAGTAATAGTTGAGAATGGCTTCGCGATCGTTAGCGAGATTTTGCTCAGAGTAAGGCTGTCCCTGGCGCGTGCTGAGTTCCGGAAACATCCTGGCATCGATTTTCTGGTTCCCGGTGATTTGGAACGTGCCCACCAGCGTCTGTGGCCCTTCATCGATTCGAATATGCACCGCAATGCGGTTGGCAACGTCTTTGTAATTGTCCTCGACTTTGGTATCAATATTCGCTTCCCGAAATCCGTTCGACACATATAGAGCCCGCAGAGCTGCAACATCGCTCTTGAGCAACGCTGCGCTGTAGCGCCCCTCAGAGAGAAACCGGCCTGCTGGCCGGATTTGCATGCGTTGGCGCAGCGTTTTTATGGAGAAGTATTGGTTTCCGGCAATATCGAGCACGACGAATTTGTGGACCGGCCCGGGATCGATCCGGTAAATAACGCGAAGCATATCCGGGCTGCTCTGTTTTTCAATTTCCACCTTGGCATCCACTCGTGCGCGGCTCTGCAGATAGTTGAGCAGATTGTTCTTGCCTTCATTCAGAAGATCGTCATCGACGGCATTCTCCTGATACACCGGAACTTCTTTTTTCAAGATGCCGCGGCTTACGTGGAATCCGAGAGCGTAGACGATGACCACCGGCCCCGGATCGATGAGATACGCGTAGTCGACGGAATTTGATTCGGGACGGTAAATCTGCGACGCAATCGAAACCTGCGCGATCACGCGCTGCTGCTTCTCCAGCCTCTTCCGCAGGCGCTGCAACGAGTTGGTCACCCGCGCGGCGGTGATGCGCACTCCCGGGCGCATGTGCGCGATGTCTTCGACCTGGCGCGGCGTAAAGTCCGAGTGTCCGGTCACGGTCACTTCATTGATGTGAGCGGGCGTTCCCGCGGCAATATGGAAAACAATATCCGTTTGGTGCGTGTCGTCGCTCGGCTTCGTTTCCGCGTTGATTCGCGCGCGATAGTATCCGTTTTCCTGCATTAGCTGGCGAACATTCTGAATGGCGCGGTCTAGCTTTTCCAACGTATAAAGCTCGCCCAATTGAAACTTCGTTGCGTTCACGATTTGGTTTGCATTGGGATGGCCGGGAGCACCTTCAGCCTGGACGGCGCCCACAAAGAAATTCGGCGACGAAGTAAACACCAGGCGGACTCCCGCGCCCGATGAGGTGACTTCAGCCTGCAAATCGGCAAATCGGCCAGTTGCGTAAAGTACGCGAATGCTTTCGCGAACCTGATCCCGGCCGAGCGGCTCGCCGGCCTTTTGCGGCAGCATCTGCAGCAAGCGATCCGCATCGCTCACGCCCGGCAGTTCGACGACATTCACCATGCGTCCGGCATATTCGGCCATCGCCGCCAGGGCCGAGGAGGGTTCATTCGCCCGCGTTTCCTGGGATGGATTCCTTGCGGCTGGTCGAACCGCACCGGCACGGGCGCCCGGACCGACCGAAAGCACGATCAAGACGAAGAATGGCGTGTACCGTCTCAGCAAAGAATGGCCTCGGGCTCGTCTACTTTCGATGGGCGCAATGGTTCCACCGTTGTCTGCGCCATTGTCCGTCCAAGCTCCGCAATCCTTATAATAAAGGTTTTAGCGAAGAACACTGGTGATCTCCTTGAGACGTGGCCTCGAAAGCGTGAAGTTCGAAGAGCGCTACTCGCGGCAGATTCTTTTTAGCGGCATCGGAAACGACGGGCAGCAGCGGCTTGCGGCCGGGCGACTTGCGGTGGTCGGATGCGGCGCGACGGGGTCGGCACTGGCCTCGTTGCTAGCTCGCGCCGGCGTTGGCACCCTTCGCATTATCGACCGCGACTACGTCGAGCCGAGCAATCTGCAGCGGCAGTCGTTGTTCGACGAAAATGATGCCGCCGAATCCTTGCCCAAAGCCATCGCCGCGGAGCGCAAAATTGCGGCTTTCAATTCGGCGATTCGCATCGAGGCGCGGGTCGAAGATGCCGAACCCCGCAATATTAATGAACTACTGAATGATGTCGATGTAATCGTTGATGGTACGGACAATTACGAGACGCGTTATCTGATTAACGACTACGCCGTGAAGAATTCGCTACCGTGGATTTATGCCGCCGCCGTCGGCAGTTATGGCGTAACCATGAACATTGTTCCTGGAACCACGGCTTGCCTCGCCTGCATCTTCCCCGAAACGCCTCGGGGAATGGTTGAGACCTGCGAAACCTCGGGCATACTGAATACCGCCGTGAACGTAGTTGCCTCGGTTGCGGCTAGCGAGGCGATGAAGTTGCTTGTCAGTGGCGCGGTCGTGAAGCACCTGCGCAAAACGCTATGGTCGTTCGATGTGTGGACCAACGAACAGGCCGAAATCTCGGCGGTACGCCCTTGGCCGCAGTGCCGGGCATGCGGAAAGCGGGACTTTATTCATCTCGCGGGGGCGGGGCGTCCGCATATCACGATGTGTGGAAGAAACTCCGTGCAGATCCACGAGCGAGCCCGGCCGATTGATTTTGTCGAGATGCAGCGCAGGCTCGAATCGCATGGAATTGTGCGGCACAACGAGTTTGTCTTGAAGTTTCTGCGCGAACCCTATGAGATGACCCTATTCCCTGACGGACGGGCCATCATCAAGGGCACA
>JASHRB010000506.1 GCA_030037575.1 Candidatus Sulfotelmatobacter sp.
AGCAGTGTCGCAACCGCGCGGTCTTTGCCACGCTTCTCCCGGAAGCCTAGACACGGGTCTGGGCGCAGACTGCATCGCTCACAGGCGAGACCTGGCAGGTCCTCCCGTCTGGTTTCGCCCGGGCGTCGCCCGCGCAACCGTGAAAGCGTGCCTCGGACTAGCGAAGTGAAACCGGCTGCGCTTGAGGGAACGGAGGAATGCCTCCGTCTCTTCTTTTTTTTCGTTTTGGGCTATGGCTGGACGGCGGGCTGTTTGGCGGCTTCCGTGCTGGTTAGTTGTTCGAGGATTGTGCCTAGGGATCGGAGGATCTGTTCGGCGGCTGTGGCCTGCAGCTGAAACTTTAGTTGGCCCTGGGGAGTGAATTGGACACCGCGTTGGGCGTTGACGAAGCGGGCCAGCTGCTCGAGATCGACTTGGGCGTTTTGTTGGAACTTTAGAGTTACGTCGTCGCGCCTGCGCTCGATGGCACTGACGCCGATTTTCATGCACCGCAGTTTCAGCGACGCGTAGTCGAAGAGATTGCGCACGGCGGGCGGCGGCGGGCCGTAGCGGTCTTGCATTTCGGCGGTGACATCGTTGAGCTGCGATTCGCTTTCGACGCGAGCGACGCGCTTGTACATCTGCAGGCGTTGATTCTCTTCGGGGATGTAGCCGGCGGGGATGCGAATGTTGAGGCCGAGGTTGAGCTGAGTTTCGGCTGCTTCGGGGGCGGCTTCGCCTTTCATTTCGCGGACGGCGCGCTCGAGCATTTGCGTGTAGAGTTCGAAGCCCACGGCTTCGATGTGGCCGCTCTGTTCGCCGCCCAGCATGTTGCCCGCGCCGCGCAGCTCGAGATCGAGCGCGGCGAGTTTGAAGCCGGCACCCAAGTCTGAAAATTCTTTCAGCGCCGCGAGCCGGCGGCGGGCGATGGGCGTGAGTTCGACCTCCGGCGGAATCAGAAGGTAAGCGTAGGCGCGCCGATTGGAGCGGCCGACGCGTCCGCGAAGCTGGTAAAGCTCGGAGAGGCCCAGCCGCTCGGCGCGGTTGATCAGGATGGTGTTGCAGAGGGGGATGTCGAGGCCGTTTTCGATGATGGTGGTGGAAACCAGGATGTCGGCCTCGTGATGCATGAATTTCAGCATCACTTTTTCGAGTTCGCCTTCCGACATTTGGCCGTGACCGACGAGGATGCGGGCTTTCACGGCTAAGGCCTGGATCTTTGCCGCCACTTCCCAGATGGTGTCGACGCGGTTGTGCACGAAATACACCTGGCCGCCGCGTTCGAGTTCCTGCTCCAGGGCGGATTGCACTAGTTTTTCGTCCCAACTGGCGACCACGGTTTGGATCGCCATGCGGTCTTTGGGCGGAGTTTCGATCACGCTCATGTCGCGCAGGCCGACCAGCGACATGTGAAGGGTGCGCGGAATCGGCGTGGCCGACATGGTGAGCACGTCGACTTGCTGGCGCATTTGCTTGATGCGCTCTTTGTGGCGGACGCCGAAGCGCTGTTCCTCGTCCACGATGAGCAGGCCGAGGTCGAAGAATTTTATGTCTTTCGAAAGAATGCGGTGGGTGCCGATCAGGATATCGACTTTGCCGGCTTCGGTTTTCTGCAGAATTTCTTTTTGCTGCTTGGGGTTGCGGAAGCGGCTGATCATTTCGATGGTGACCGGGAACGGGGCGAAGCGCTGCTGGAAAGTTTCGTAGTGTTGGAACGCCAGAACCGTGGTCGGGGCCAGCACGGCGACTTGTTTGTTGTCGCTAACCGCTTTGAAGGCGGCGCGCATGGCGACTTCGGTTTTGCCGTAGCCCACGTCGCCGCAGAGCAGGCGATCCATGGGTTGCGCGGTTTCCATGTCCCGTATGACGTCGGCGATGGCTTGCGCCTGGTCTTCGGTTTCGCTGTATTCGAAGCTGTCTTCGAACTCGTGGAACCATTCGTTGGCGGGTGGAAAGGCGTGCCCGACGGCGGTTTTACGGGCGGCGTAGAGCTTGAGCAGTTCGTCGGCCATGTCTTTCATGGCCTTGCGAACCCGGGCTTTGGTCTTTGACCAAGCTTGTGTACCCAGATGGCTGAGGACCGGCTTGGCGCCTTCCGACGAACGATATTTCTGGATAAGATCGAGGCGCGTCAGCGGGACGTAGAGGCGCGCGGCCTCGGCGAACTCGAGCAGCATGAATTCGGCGGGACCGTCGCCCTGGTTGATTTCTTTCAGGCCCTGATACTGGCCGATGCCGTGCTCGACGTGAACCACGTAGTCACCGACCTGGAGATCGCGGAAATCGGAGAGAAATGCGGAGACTTTGGATTTTGTGCGCTGCGGGCGAGCGCCCCCGGCTGCCGACTCGTCGAACAGATCGCGGGAACCGAAGATTGCCAGATTGGCGTCGGGAATGAAAACGCCGTCGGGAACGTAAGCGGTGGCCAGCGTGCTGGTGAAAATTTCGCCGGCGAAGTAGCTGGTTTCGTCGGCGTAGCTTTCGCCCCCTCGAGTGTGGCTTCCCAGTTTGAACGAAACGCCGTATTCGGTGAAAATGTCGGCGAGGCGTTCGACTTCTCCGAGGTTGGGGACGGCGACGAGAACCCGCTTGCCCTGTTTGGTGATTTTTTGAACTTCTTCCAGCAGGGCCGGAACTTGCCCGTGGAAACGCGGCGAAGGCTGGGTAAGAAATTGGACCGCGCTTGTGGAACGTACTTGGGGGGCGGCCAGTTCATCGCCTCCGCGGGTGATGGCGAGGTGTTCGATATCCGCCCCGGGGAGTGATTTCGTTTTCTCCCACCAGGCGTCGGGTGCGACGTACAGATCTTGGGGGCGGACGAGATTGCCGACGCCGCTGCGCTCGTGGGCTTCCGAGACACGCGTGCAAAATTTGTCGAACTCCTGCCTAAGTTGCTCGGGTTCATCGAGCAGCAGGGCGGCACGCGGCAAGAAATCGAAGATGGTGCCGGTGGCTCCGGCGAGGGGAGAATAGAACTCCCAGCCGGGGAAAACGTTGACCCCGCCGGCGCGGACGGCGGCTTCGCGAACTTGCTCGCCCCCGGCGATACGCCGGCCGCTGAGACGGGCATGAATCGCCCCGAGAAGATGCTCGCTGACCGGAGTTTCGGTGAGCGGAAGAAGCAGCGCTTCATCGATTGGCTGGGAGGAGCGCTGCGAAGTGGGCTCGAACTTGCGGATGGATTCAGCCTCGTCCCCGAAGAATTCGATGCGCAAAGGGCGTTCGGCCTCGGGAGAATAGACATCGAGGATGCCACCGCGCAGCGCGTATTGGCCGGGCATTTCCACAACGTCGCTGGAGACGTAGCCGACGGTGTTGAGGTGCGCGAGGAGGGATTCGAGATCGAAAGACTCACCCCGCCGGATGGTCCGGGCGAGGCTCGCATAATAGTCGCTCGCTTGCAGAAGAATCGCAGTGGCGGCGATGGGCGAGACCACGATGTTGGCCGCGCCAGTGGCGATTTTCCAGAGCGCAGTGGCACGTTCTTCCTGAAGTTCGGGATGCGGGGAAAGATTCTGGAAAGGGAGAACGTCGCGCGCGGGGAGCGCGATGATCGACTGGGGATCGCAGGCGGAGGTGAGTTCGGCGAATCCGCCAAGCAGGGAAAGCAGGTCTTCGGCCGAGCGATTGTCGCTGACGACGAAAATCAACGGCCGCTGCGCGGCGCGTTGAAAAAGCACGAGCAGCAGAGCTTTGGCGGTGGGCGTGAGTCCTGAAACACGCATGCGCCCCGTGCCCTCTTTGAGGTGGGAGGCAACACGCGAGAAGGCGGGAAGATGCTCGACGTCCGCAAAAAGGTCGCGGACGAAGGGAAGAAGCATGCGCCGACTATTTTAGCAGGAAAGAAATTTGGTTCGCGGCGACCAAAAAAGGAAACCCCGGAGCACACGGGTGAGTCGGTTCCGATGTGTTTGCAAGCAGGCAAACCCCTTCGACTGCGCTCCGGGCAGGCCATGGGCGCCCGCACCCGCGAGGTTCGCTCTCATCAGAGGATTCCCTTTCTCGCCCGGGGGGACACCCACTTTGTTTACGCTTTCGGCGCCGTCCAAAGGCGGATTAAAGCGACTAGGCCCGGGAATCCCATGGAAAATACCGCGATGACCTTCAAGGCAGGAAGGCTGTTTGCCGTGACGTAACGCAGAGCGAAGAAAGCGTAGACGATTGCCGGGAGAGCGGCGAATGTTTGGCTTGCAGATTTTTCGCTGTTGCCATTTCGCCAGACAGCTGCTGCCAGCAAGTAGATAAGGAAGGTGGTGAGAATCCATCCAAAGTAGTTTCTCAGCGGAACTCCGAAATACGGTCCGCCGTTCTCCCAGATCCAGTTGTGGGCACGAGCCATGCCCGGGTCCATAACCATGTCCCAGCCGGTGACCGCGAGGGCGGAGACCATAGCCAGCGCGATCATGCCGAGGGGAGAGCCAAGATCGGCGCCGCGCAGAATGGCGCGAGCCACCATCCAGGAGGGATAGATC
Source organism: Candidatus Sulfotelmatobacter sp. (assembly GCA_030037575.1). Lineage (GTDB taxonomy): Bacteria > Acidobacteriota > Terriglobia > Terriglobales > Acidobacteriaceae > Sulfotelmatobacter. The sequence goes on from JASHRB010000506.1 coordinate 4,452, forward strand.
ATCATGAACCAGGCGAGCGGAATGATTATGGGCACGTGACCGAGCTTGGCTCCGAGCATGTCGCTGTAGCGGTAGGGGCCGTAGATGAGGCCCGTGCGGACACCGATTTCTTCGAACGCGTAGGAGACCACGGCGGCGGTCGAGAAGAAAGCCATGGTGAAGCGCGCGCCTTGCAGAGCGCCGCAGTGCAGCAGCGCGAATAGCACAAAGACTAGAGTGAAGCCGATGTTGCCGAGGCCCGGCAGCCGAAGCCAGGGCGCGACCGCTTCGGCCAGGATCAAATACATGGTGGCGGAGAAAAATATCCAAGAGGCAGCGATCAGAGAGCGTCTCATAGAGGGTTCTTCGGTTCTTCCGCCAAGCAATGCGGTTGACGATAGCAGATTGATACCAGAGAAGCCGCGTTTTGCACAGCCGCCCCCCAGGGCCGGGTGGGGGGGAGAGCCAGCAGGGAGGTACGCACTCGGGGAAAGCATTTTGAGTCACTCATTCCGGCTCTTTTGCGCGGAGAGCCCTGGCCTCGCGCGGCGAAAAACGCGAGCCTTGGGATGACGCTGGGGGAATTCAAGGATGTTCAGAGCCGCTGCAGCGGGCGCGTGAGGCAGGTGGGGCCTCCGCCGCCGTTGATGCAGAGCTCGAAGCCGGGGAAGCTACGGACGTCGAATCCGGCGGCGCGGAGACGGGCGTTGGTTTTCTCGTTCTCGGCCAGGGCCAGCAGGCGATTGTTGCCCAGTGCGAGCACGTTGCAGGCGAGCGTGGGCCGTTCGGAGGAATCGATTTCGATGAAGCTGTAGCCGCGCGACCTGAGAAGTTCGACGGTTTCGACGGCCAGCCAGGGACAATCGACCAGGACGGTGTGATCGTCGAGCAAGCTGATGAGCGACATTAGATGCAGGCATGCGGAGGGGCCAGTGCCGTGGGGGAGCGGGGCGGAGAGAACTTCAATTCCCTTGGGCGCAAGCATGGTGCGCATCTGTTGAACGCCAGCCGCGTTGGTGCGGTACCCCCGTCCGATGAGAAGAGTTTGCGAGTCGAGCCAGAGCATGTCTCCGGCTTCGCTGGTGGCGCGGGCGCTGATGGTGTCGAGAGTAGGGACGCTGACGGATTCGCAGAATGCGGCATGGCGAGGGCCTTCGGCGACGCGATTGGGTTTGCCCGGATGCATGACGATGAGGCCGTAATCGGTGGTCAGTGATGCGTCGTGGGTGTAGACGGCGTCGAGGGTGAGATCGGGCGAGGGTGGGAGTTCGAGGACTTCGGCGCCGACCGCGGCCAGTTCGCGACACAAAGCTTGGTGCTGAGATTGAGCGGTCGCGAAATTGGGGGCGTGACGGAAACCGAGGTCGCGCCAATGGCTGGCGGCTTCGGGGTGATTCCATCCCGCGCCGTCGGGTGAACAGACCAGGACCCGCCGGAGCGGGGCCACCATGGAATGGCCATTGAAGCGGG
>JASHRB010000507.1 GCA_030037575.1 Candidatus Sulfotelmatobacter sp.
AGAAAAAAACCACAGCAAAAGGTTCAGCGTAGAATGTTTATAAAGCCTCATGCGGATGACCCTCGACACCTTTGCCCAGATTTTCCGCACGCTCTGGGCGCATAAATTGCGTTCCTTTCTCACCATGTTCGGGATCGCCTGGGGCGTTGGGTCCTTACTTTTGCTGGTCGGGCTGGGCGAGGGCTTCCGCTCGGGCAATCAGCGCGAGCTCGCCCAGTACGGCAAAGACATCATGTTCATCTATCCCGGGCGAGCGCCTGCCGTTGAGGGCAGCATGAACTCGGCGCGCAAATACCTGCTGAGTTATCAGGATTATTTCGATATCCGCCATGAGGCCCCCGACGTGCGCAACGCTTCGCCGGTTCTGATCCGCTCGGATGTGCGCTCGGTCAGCGAGTTCGCCAGCGCCAACGGCGAGATCGCCGGAGTCGAGCCGCAGTTCGCCACCATTCGCTACCTTCCGCTGAAACAGGGCCGCTGGCTGGACGAGCTAGACGAGGCTCAAAAGCGCAAGGTGATCGTGCTGGGCGATGAACTGGTCAAACACTTGTTTCCCGGCCGCCCGGCGGTGGGATCGAGCATCATTTTGAACGATATTCCCTTCGAAGTGATTGGAGCCGTCGAGCGCGTAGGGCGCGGCGACGACAATTCCACCAACATCCGTGGCTACATTCCATTTCGCGTGATGGCGACTTTTTTCCCGCTAACCGGGGAGAACGAGGAAAATGCGATTTCCTTCATCAACTACCAGCCACGCACCACGGATCAGCATCTCCTGGCTCAAGATGAGGTGCAGAAGATCGTGGCGCGCAACCACGGTTTCGATTATCACGACAAAGACGCGTTCGAGGGTTGGGACACGATTCAGAACTCCAAAGCTATGGGCAGCATCTTCGACTCGATGAATATGTTCCTAGGTGCGGTCGGATTGGTCACGCTGGCTTTGGGGGCCATCGGGGTGATCAACATCATGCTGGTGACGGTCACCGAACGCACCCGCGAAATAGGCTTGCGCATGGCCCTGGGCGCGACCCGGCGAAGCATTTTGGCGCACTTTTTTCTGGAGGGCATGATCCTCACTCTCTTCAGCGGCCTGATCGGCCTGGGTTTCGCCGCCGCTCTGATGGCAGGCTTGAATTTACAACCGGCGGCGGGCGGTTTCGATCCGCCGAGGCTGGTGGCATCGACGGCCATTCTTGCGATCGGAAGCCTAACCGTCGCGGGCGTGATCGCGGGACTGTATCCCGCGCGCAAAGCCGCCGGCTTGCAGCCGGTGGAAGCGCTGCGCCAGGAATAATCAACCGGGAGTCTGTTTCCGGAGGTGCCATCCTGGCGGCTCCGTGTTTTAGCCATGGGGCGAAGCATCTCATAAACCAGGCTAGCAAAATCCCGGCGTCCAGACTGGTCCCCAACCGGAGAAACATGCTGCGCGACCTGCTACACGAAGCCTACGGGGCCATGCGCCACAACAGCCGCCGCACCGCCCTCACCATGCTGGGCATGGCGTGGGGCATCGCCACCGTGGTCATGTTATTGGCTTACGGCAATGGCTTCGGTCGAGCCATCCAGGCCATTTTTGCCAACTTCGGCACCAAACTCATGATTCTGGTTCCCGACCGCACTTCCATGCAGGCGGGCGGGCAAAAAGCCGGCCAACAGATTCGCTTCACGCTCGAAGACATCGACACGCTGACCACGAATCTTCCGCAGATTACGCAGATCACTCCCGAAGTCGACACGCATTGCAACGTGGCGTTCGATACACGCAGTTTTTCCTTCGACGTTACCGGAGACTATGCCAATGTCGAGTCGGTGCGCGCCCTGAAGCTCAAGTCGGGACGCTTTTTCAACGCCCAAGATGAGCTGCAGCGGGCGCGGGTCGCCGTGATCGGCTCCGATGCCAAAGACAAGCTGTTCTCCGGGCGCAACGCGATGGGCGAGCGCATCCGCATCAACGGAATCAGTTACGAAGTCATTGGCCTTCTCACGGCCAAAATGCAGGAGGGCGATGATGATATCAACCGCGTCGTCTACATTCCCTTCAGCACCATGAGCGATTTCAAGGACACTCACTATCTCGACTCGATTTGGTTCAATTACGAAACTTCCGAGTATGACCGCCTGGAACAGTCGGCCCGGGCCATTCTGGCCACGGAGCACAAATTCAGCGTCACCGACCGCCGCGCGGTGCGCGTGTTCAATTTGATGGAGCAGGTGCATCAATTCGAAGTCATCACCCTGGGCCTGAAAATCCTGCTCGGCTTCATCGGCACGCTCACCCTCGGCATTGGCGGCGTCGGACTGATGAACATCATGCTGGTCTCGGTAAGCCAGCGTACGCGCGAGATCGGCGTGGAAAAGGCTCTGGGCGCGCGCCGGGCCGACATTCTTGTTCAGTTCCTTGCCGAGGCTCTCACCATCACATTCATGGGCGGAGTGCTGGGAATTGTTCTCGCTTACCTGGTTTCGATGTCCGTCGGAAGGCTCAGGCTTTATAGTGCCATCGCCAAAAATGCGGAAGCCGGCGATATCCGTCTGATGATCGCGCCGGGCACCTTGCTCATCGCAACCCTCATCCTGGGCGTGGTTGGTTTAATCAGCGGAATGATACCCGCCATTCGCGCATCTCGTTTGGATCCCATCGAAGCCTTGCGCTACGAATAGTTCTGTACGTAAGGGGGAGGCACAGGGCCCCGCAGGATAATGCCAGACCTTCTGAAGGAGTCCGCTGCTGGACTGAAGCGCGACTAAGCTCCCACCGTCTCCGCGGCGTGTTTCCCTGCCAGCAACTGCCGCAACACGTACTGCAAAATCCCGCCGTGGGCGTAGTAGACGGCCTCCTGCGGCGTGTCGATGCGCAGCAAGGCCTGGAACTCGATGTTCTTTCCGGCCGACGAGCCGTCCGCCGTTCCCCCAGCTCGAACTTTCACCTTCTGCCCTACGGAGAAATGCTCGATCAGGTTGCGGATGCCGGTGATCTCGAACACCTCCTCGCCGGTGAGTTTGAGCGATTCGGCGTTCTGCCCGGGGGGAAATTGCAGCGGCAGAATTCCCATGCCGACCAGGTTCGAGCGATGAATGCGTTCGTAGCTTTCGGCGATGACCGCTTGCACTCCCAGCAGACGCGGGCCTTTCGCCGCCCAGTCGCGCGACGAACCGGAGCCGTATTCCTTGCCCGCAAGAATGATCAGCGGCGCACCTTGGGCGGTGTATTTCTCCGACGCGTCGAAGATCGACATTTCGGCGTTGGTCGGCAGGTGGCGTGTGAATCCGCCTTCGCGCGAAACCAGCTTGTTGCGCAGCCGCGGGTTGGCAAAAGTTCCCCGCACCATGACTTCATGATTGCCGCGGCGCGAGCCGTAGGAGTTGAAGTCGGAGGGCTTGACGCCGTGCTCCTGCAAGTATTTTCCGGCGGGGCTGTCCCTTTTGATCGAGCCGGCGGGAGAAATGTGGTCGGTGGTGACGCTGTCGCCGAGGACGGCGAGGACGCGGGCAGAGTGAATATCGGCGACGGACGCGGGTTGCCGCGTCATGTCATCGAAGTAGGGCGCGCGGCGGATGTAGGTGGAATCTTTTTCCCAGACGTAGGTTTGGCCTTGGGGGACGCCCAGGGCGCGCCAGCGCTCGTCACCCTGGAAAACGTCGGAGTAACTTTTCGAGAACATTTCGGCGGTGACGGATTTTTCAATCGCTTCATCGACCTCGTGCTGCGTCGGCCAGATATCCGCCAGGTACACGGGCTTGCCGTCTTTGCCTTGGCCGAGCGGGTTTTTGCGCAGGTCGGTGTCGATGCGCCCGGCGAGGGCGAAAGCCACGACCAGCGGCGGCGACATGAGATAGTTGGCGCGCACTTCGGAGTTGATGCGTCCTTCAAAGTTGCGATTGCCGGAGAGCACGCTGGCCACGACCAGATCTTTTTCGTCGATGGCTTTCGAAACCTCTTCGGGCAGCGGGCCGGAGTTGCCGATGCAGGTGGTGCATCCGTAGCCGACCAGATGGAATTTCAGTTTTTCGAGATAGGGAGTGAGGCCGGCGTTTTCGAGATAGTCGCGAACGACTTTCGAGCCGGGAGCCAGCGATGTTTTCACCCACGGCGGAACTTGCAGACCTTTTTCGACGGCTTTTTTGGCCAGAATTCCCGCGCCGATCATCACCGAAGGATTCGACGTGTTGGTACAGGAAGTGATCGCGGCGATGACGACGCTGCCATGCCGGAGCGAATCTTTTACGTTTGCGGCAACGTGCTCGTGAACCTGGGGATCTTCAACCCCGATAGCCGCGGGGCTGCCGCCTTCGGCTTCCCAGGTCTTGGCGTTGCCATTCCCGGGTTGGGCAGAAGCGGCCAAACCCGGGGCACTCCCGGTGGCGGTGGCTTTGGCCGCAGATTTCGGCTTGACCAATGATGGCAGAGCTTTGTGGAAAGAATCTCCTGCTTGCGAGAGCGCCACCCGATCCTGCGGACGCCTCGGCCCGGCGAGACTTGGCTCGACCGTGGCCAGATTGAGCGCGAGCCGCTCCGAATATTCCGCCGGCAGGGTTTTTTCGTCGTGGAAGAGGCCCTGCTCGCGGCAGTAGGCTTCGACCAGCGCAATCTGATCGGCGCCGCGTCCGCTGAGTTTGAGATATTTCAGGCTTTCTTTGTCGACCGGGAAAATCCCGCAGGTCGCGCCGTATTCGGGAGACATGTTGGCAATCGTGGCGCGATCGGCAAGCGGAAGATCGGCGAGGCCGGGGCCGAAGTATTCGACAAATTTTCCGACCACGCCATGCTTGCGCAGCATCTCCGTGATGGTCAGAACAAGATCGGTAGCGGTCGCGCCTTCGCGCAGACGTCCGGTCAACTTTACGCCCACCACCGGCGGGATC
>JASHRB010000508.1 GCA_030037575.1 Candidatus Sulfotelmatobacter sp.
GGATGTAGCTCCGCAGCGGCTGCAGGCTGCCCTGATCGGCAGTCTGGCGCTGCTCGCTCTCGTGATCGCTTCCGTCGGCATTTACGGTGTCATGGCTTACATGGTCTCGCAGCGCACTCAAGAGCTGGGTGTCCGCATTACGCTGGGCGCCCGGCGGAGAGATGTGCTCATACTGGTTCTGTCACGGGGTGTAAAGATGGTGCTGCTTGGCGTCGTTGTCGGCATTTCTGCCGCGGTGGGAGTGACTCGCTTGCTGCAAAGCCTGTTGTTTGAGGTTCGCCCCGCGGATCCCTCGATTCTCGTGGGCGTTAGCCTGCTGCTCATCCTCGTTGCCCTGGTGGCGTGCATTGTCCCAGCACAGCGGGCGGCCTCGGTTGACCCGGTGCTGGCATTAAGAGCTGAATGAACAACCAAGATTGGGAAAATCTGACGGGCCACTCCAAACTTACGTTAGCGCCACGACTTCGATTATTGATCGGTGCTATGGCGGCCACCGGTCCCGCAGAAGAAGTCACGCTCAAAACCAAACCTTTCACGGCCAGATCGGTTCTACCCCTGCGCGATCTCGAACACGCCAAAGCCGGGGTTCTAAATAGTCTGACCAGCCCAGATGGCCAACCAGGGTACCGTCATGCCATCGACGAGTTCGTTGACCGGTATTGCTCGGAACCACGGCGGCAACGCTCAAAGATATAATCGCAATCGGTTGCCCGAGGTCATCGATGCTGCAAGTGATTCGCTCACCCAAGCTGTATGACGTCTGCATCATCGGGTCGGGAGCTGCCGGCGGCGCCGCAGCCAAGCTGCTCACGGAGGGCGGGGTCAGCGCGGTGATGCTGGAAGCGGGCCCGCCGCTCGACCCGGCGAAGGCTTCCAGCAACATCTTTGGCCTTACGATCTTCCCCACCGCGGTGGTGGCGTGGGCGGTACGCTGCGGGGCGAGGAGGCCGACGAGTTCATGGCGCCCAACGGCGCCTGGGAAATTGACGGCGAACCCTATGTGTTGGCCCTCGGGTCGAGGTTTCGCTGGTTCCGTTCGCGGATCGTCGGTGGGCGCACCAACCACTGGGGCAGAGTGGCGTTGCGCTTCTCTGCGATGGATTTCAAACCCCGTTCCCCAGACGGCGTGGGCGACGACTGGCCGATTTCATACGAAGAACTGGCCCCTTACTACGACAAGGTCGAGTCCTATATCGGGGTTTTCGGAAGCAAGGAAAACATTGCAAGTTCTCCGGACGGCATTTTCCAGCCGCCGCCCCTGAACCGCTGCACAGAAACCATCCTCAAAAAAGCCTGCGACAAGGTGAAGGTTCTTTGCGTGCCGGCGCGCATGGCCATCATCACGCAGCCGCTAAACGGACGCCCGGCGTGCCACTACTGTGGTCAATGCAGCCGGGGATGCAAGTCAGCGTCCAACTTCAGCTCCATTCAGGTATTGATTCCACCGGCGCTAGCCACGGGCCATCTGGCGATGATCACCAACGCCATGGCCCGGGAAATCCTGGTGGGCAAGAACGGCGAGGCCGAGGCCGTGTCCTACATCGACCGAACCACAAAGGCGGAAAAGCAGGTGCGTGCGCGAAGTTTTGTAGTCGCGGCCAGCACCTGCGAGTCGCGCGCCTGCTGCTGAATTCGCGCTCCACTCGGTTCCCCCGGGGATTGGCCAACTCGTCGGGGGTGGTGGGGAGAAACCTGATGGACAGCGTGGGGAGTTGGGGTTCGGGTTACTTTCCCCAGTTGGAGAAGGTGCTGCTCCACAACCACGACGGCAGCGGCGGGAATTATCTGCCTCACGTCTACATGCCGTGGTGGAAATTCAACCGCAAGAACGAATTCCTGGGCGGCTATCACATTGAGCCCGGCGGCGGCCGCTTCATGCCAGTGGTGCAACAATTCGACGACGTGTGCGACCGCGTCGAAGGCTATGGCTCTTCCCTGAAGCAAAGCTGCCGCCGTACTTATGGAGCTACGACCGGCATGGAAGCGCTGGGAGAAATGATTCCCAATGAAAACACCGACTGCGAAATCGATCCGAATGTTGTTGATGAGTGGGGCATTCCGGTATTGCGTTTTCATTGGCGGCAGGGCGAGAACGAAATAAAAATGGCAAAAGATATGCAGCAGACCTTTCGCGCCATCGTGGAAGCGGCGGGCGGCGTGTACTCGACCGACGTCACCACCGACGGCCCAGCCCCTTACGGCCTCTATGACGGTGGCACCGCGATTCACGAATCAGGCACGGTGCGCATGGGCGACAACCCCAAGAGCTCGGCCCTAAACAAGTACTGCCAGGCCCATGATGTCAAAAATCTGTTTGTCACCGATGCGGTCGCCTTCGTAACCAGCCCTGACCAGAACCCGACGCTTTCCATCCTGGCGCTATCCTGGAGGGCGTCGGAAAATCTCCTGGAGCAAGCGAAGCGCGGCAATCTGTAGGAGCAGGAACTTGCCGGGAAGCGGGGGGAGCACCACACATGTCCATTTCGCGCCGTGACCTTATCAAATCGCTCGGCCTTGGTGCCGCGGCCGGGTCCATGCTGCGGGTGGTTCCGCGAGCGGCCGCAGAAACCGCGCACCGCATGGTGAGAGCGCATAAAGCAACATCCTCCTGCGGAG
>JASHRB010000509.1 GCA_030037575.1 Candidatus Sulfotelmatobacter sp.
GACAAAGATCAATCGAAAAATTACGGCTGCGAGCTCAAGCCGGGCTATCAATTTCGCTGAACAATTCCTGGTGAACACATGAAGCAACCCGGCGGTCACGCCGATGCAACTAAGCTCGCCAGCCGCCGCCCATTTTAGGTAAAGTTTTGTGAGCGACTCAAACTAAACCAAGGGGAACCATTCGACGATGGGGATGAAATCGCGATTTCTGAGTGCATGTGTTCTGGCGACTGCGCTGGCGGGTTCGGTAGGCGCGGCCTGTGGCCACCCTCACTACTACCGGGTCTATGACCCGTATTATGGCGACTATCACGTGTGGAACCACAATGAAGTGGTCTTTTATCATCAGTGGGCCCACGAACGTCACTACGACGAAAATCGCGATTTCCGGAAGCTTCCTCCCGACCAGCAAAAAGATTATTGGACCTGGCGGCACAGCCACGGCGGATAAGAGATTTGCCCAAGTGGAATGGGGCCAGCACAAGCTCGCCCCTCTTTGGCTTTTCCGCGATTACCGAAGAAAAACGTGTGCGGCGTCTTCCACCCGAATGTCAGATTTCCTGCGGGTTTTGTCGTTGACCTTGTAGATCATCAGCAGGTGATCGGCAACCATTAGAATTTCCTTTTCGGTGATCCAGCCCACGAAAGTTGCGTGCGGCAGAAATTGAGTTGGGTGCGACGCTTCCCCATTATTGATATCCACAGTTCTCAACTCCATGGCCGGAAGGTCGAGCAGGCTTTTGCGAATGTGTTCGGATTCCTGAGGGTCGGCCTGCCCTTGCGGCGCGAGTTGAATCGGCTGGTTGGGGCCGGCGGTGGCAACGATGGTGAAGGCCACGGCGTCGAGATCGGGCGACAATCCGCCGTTGTCCGTGTAAAAGCTCACGTCGTAGTCCGGATTTTTGTACTCAGCGCGTTCGTCGTAAACGGTCAGGGTTCTGGGGCCAAGGCGCAGCAGTGTTTGATCGTCGCTCAAATTGGTCCAACCGCAGCAACCGGTGTCAGGAACGGCTTCTAAGATGGTATCTGCGCCGGCGGCATCGAGAACGCGACGAAATGGTGGCGTGACCTCCGTCGCGTCCCATTTTCCTGAATTTTCTCGATACAAGAACGACGACTGGTACGTCGGCTGGTCTTTGCCCGTTATGCATTGTGTCAGCAGAAAAAAATTGCCGACTCCTTCTTCAGGAACCCATACCTGGCTATACGGACACGTTTCTTCGCAGCCGCCCGTGGGGCAGGAACACTCCGGCAGGGAAACCGTGGCCAGATCCTGGCGATTGGCTCCTGCGAGGTCGGTTTGCCACGCCGACCATGTGTTCTTGGTGGAAAGATCGACTCCGCCGCGCTGCAACCGACGAGCCTGATTCGAAAACCAGTACAGGCGCGATCCCTCGGCCGACAGAGAAGGAGCAGCGACCGACTCATCGATGGCGAGGTTCGATCCCGTGGTTCCGGTTGTGCGCGCGAGACCGCGGGGCAAGGTGGTGGCCGCGTGACCGTCCCAGAACCAAACCTTGCGGTTTCCGGCGAGGTCACTTTCATCCAGCGGCAAAGACCCAGCCGGCACAAAAAGCATTTGTCCCAGATGATTGATCGAGAGTCCCTGCGGCGTCTCGATTGCTTCCGGCGGCAGTTTCAGGGTCTGTTTCGCCGCAAAAGTTGCCGGATCGTATTCGGTGATCTCGCCCGGCTCACGAACCACCCATAGGCGCTTGGTTTGCGCGGTGAGAGAGCCAGAAAACAGCAAAATCAGGCAACAGATCGAGGCGAATCTTCCTCTTTGCATGAGCCCGTCCCGCGGCCGCCCGGCCGCCGTTCTGAATTCTATCTCCAGTCGCAGACGGCGGTCTCGGTTGCGTACAATGGAGGTAAAATCGGGTTGCTTTAATTGAGAATCGTATGACCACCACTTCTGCCATGCACCCGCAAGTAGCCGCCGCGGAGATTCCCCCTGTACCTCTAACTGTAGAAGGTTACAGCGTGCTGCACCAGATGATGCGTTTCCGCTGGACGGAGTGGCGAAGCCTTCCCGAGGCGACGCGGCGCTCGATCGCCGACGAAGCGGGAACCGCGCTTGCTGAGATGGAGAAAAACTCGAACGGTCAGTCGGCGCTCTACTCGCTGATTGGGCATAAGGGCGATCTGATGCTGGTTCACTTTCGCAATTCATTTGCAGATTTGAATCAGGCGGAGTTGAAGCTGGCGGGCCTGCGCTTGAGCGACTATTTCGAGCCGACCTCGTCTTATCTCTCGATCATCGAACTTGGGCTGTACGACTCCACCATCAAAATCTACAAAGAGCTTGCCGATCAAGGCATTCAGCCGCATTCGGATCAATGGAAGGCAGAAATCGAGTGCCAGCTGGCGCGTCATCGCGAAGCCATGCAGCCCCGCTTGTTTCCCGAGATTCCTCAGACCCGCTATCTTTGTTTTTATCCCATGAACCGGCTGCGCGGGGAAGATAAGAACTGGTATACGCTGCCCATTGACGAGCGCGCGCGGCAGATGACTGAACACGGCCTTGTGGGGCGCCGCTACGCCGGCGAGGTGAAGCAGATCATCACCGGTTCGATCGGCTTCGACGATTGGGAGTGGGGCGTTGATCTGTTCGCCGATGATCCGCTGGTTTTCAAGAAACTGATTTACGAGATGCGCTTCGATCAGGTCAGCGCCGTCTACGCTCTGTTTGGCCAGTTCTTTGTTGGGGTGCGCGTTCCGGCAGCAGAGTTGATCCGACTGCTGGGCGGAGAATTGCCAGAGCAGGCAAGTTGAAGCTCGTTCGCTACCCAGACGGAAGGCGCAGCGAAAATGGTTTTGATGGCTGATCGAGACAACCGCGGGACAATTCTTCGCTCAGGAATCAAGCATTAGCCATCAGACATTCTCTGTGACTCTGTGGTGAAAAGCTTTCTCGGAGAAGATCATTCATGGCAACGCTTGGACTTATCGAATACAAAGACGCCAATCCCGAGGTGCGCACGGTTTACGATGACATCATGGCCACGCGCAAAACCGACTGGATTAACAATTTTTGGAAGGCGATCGCGCACGATCCGGCCACGTTGAAACGCACCTGGGAGTCGATCAAGCACATCATGGCTCCGGGCGCGCTTGATCCGCTCACCAAAGAAATGATCTACGTTGCCGTCAGCGTCACCAACCAGTGCCCCTACTGCATCGCCTCACACACGGTCTCCGCGCAGAAGAAAGGCATGACCGAGGCCATGTTCAAAGAGTTGATGGCCGTGGTCGGCATGGCCAATGAGACCAACAAAATGGTTACTGGCTATCAGGTCGAGATCGATGAGCAGTTCAAGAGTGGAAGCCAGTCATTGCAAAGCGGACACCCCACATAAGCTCTACCCGGGAAAGGGCCGAGAAGCGCTGGCCCACGACTTTCTCCCCGGAGAGTTTTGCTTCGCGAACTCAAATTCGCACATCTTCATGTTCACCTTACGTCCACGCAAGCGAACACCCTCAGCTTCCAGTCGCAGGCGTTGCTCGAGCGCGGAGTCTCCCCGCAACTTAATTTCACCGCCTGCCCCAAGAACACGCTGCCAGGGCAAACCCAATCCGCGATCGGAGCGCAACACCCGCGCCACCAGCCGCGCTCCGCGCGGAATTCCCGCGGCCCGGGCCACTGCTCCATACGATGAGACTTTACCTCGGGGGATCGCGCGAATCGCCGCTTCGATCCGCCTCCGCATTTTGGCGGACTGATCTTCCGCCTGCTTGCGCGCGCGCTTTGCCGATTTCTTCCTCATCACAGCGCGATCCATCCCGCGCGAATCAGCCCCAGCGATCCCGTCAATACCAGCAGCCACAGAATCATTCCCTGCAACCAGGGGCGATGGCCGACTCGTTTGATGGTGGCGACGGAAATTCCGCTGCCGATCAGAAACAAGGTTGCGGTCAATCCCATCCTCGCCAGTTGCACCGCCAGTCCGTAAGCGTGTGTACCACCAGGCAAGTAGGTTTTCGAAACCGCCGCCAGACAGAACAGGCCGATGAACCAGGGCCACTGAATTTTCGCCTTTGCGCCCCGCACCGTGGCCGTGGCCAGGGATACGGGAACAATCCACAATGCGCGCGCCAGCTTCACGGTGGTGGCAACGCCTAAAGCCTGGGCACCGTACTTTGCCGCCGCACCGACCACCGAACTCGTATCATGAATCGCCAGCGCGGCCCACAAGCCGAACTGCGATTGCGTCATTTTGAGCGCCGTGCCGATTGCCGGGAAAGTCAGCAGCGCCACGGAATTCAACACGAATACGGTGCCGAGCGAAATCGCCATCTCTTCGTCGGTCGCCTCGGTGATGGGTCCGACAGCGGCGATCGCGCTTCCCCCGCAGATGGCGGTTCCGGTCGAAATCAGAAACGCAGGGACACGGCGCACCCCGAACAGGCTGCCCAGCGCCATGCCAACCAGCAGGGCAAAGCTGATGCCGAGCAGGGTGTACAGGAAACCGCTTCTGCCGGCGCGAAGCACCTCATGCAGATTCATGCCGAAACCAAGGTCGACCACCGAAGCCTGAAGCAGGAATTTCGAATACCTCCTAGCGTGGTCGGGAAATGGATGAGGCACTGCCAGCCCAAAAACGAGTCCGATGGCTAACGCCGTCGGCGGCGAGATAAAGCCGCTCGCGCTGAGGAGAAGGCACAGAATAAAAATGAGCTGAGGAATCATGCCAGGGCGGCTCGGTTTGGACGAAGCACGTCTGGCCGGGGAACCCGCTAATTTGCCCGGGCGGTGCAAACATCCGCTGCCGACGGGCGCTAGGCCGCCTTTCGGAAGGAATCGACGGCTTCGGCCTCGGCGCTGTAGACCTCGAAGACGGTCAGCAGTTTTGTCACTTGCAGCAGATCGGTTACGCGATCGGTCAAATTGGTCAGTTTGATCGTGCCGCCGGCATTTTGCGCGGTGGTGCGGAGCGCGACCAGCGTTCCCAGGCCGCCGGAATCGATGTAGCTGACGTTTCCGAGATGCAACACGATGTTGTTGCTCTCCCCCACGGCCCTTTTGACCGTGTCGCGCAGCAAAGAAGATTCTTCGCCAAAAACAATCCGGCCGCTCAATTCCACGATGAGGATTCCTTCTTTGGTTTTGGTCGTCAGCTTCAATTGCATGAATGCTCCTTCCAACCGGCGCCTGCGATCAAACCGTCAGTTCATCCCAATCCTGGCGCGGTCCAATGAGAATCGAGCTAACAGCCTACCGCCAGTGCAGGGTTTTAGCAAACAAAAAGGACGCAAAATGGAGCGAACGCTCAGCCCCGAGGTCCAGCAACCCACCTCCGCATCACGTATAATCTTGTTCTCGGCTCATGAGCTACACGGTCTTGGCGCGCAAATACCGTCCGCAGAAATTCTCGGAAGTCATCGGACAAGAGCACGTCACCCGCACCTTGCAAAACGCGCTCGCACAAGGGCGCACGGCGCACGGGTACATTTTCAGCGGACATCGCGGCATCGGTAAAACCACGGTTGCGCGCATTCTGGCGGCGGCGCTGAATTGCCGATCGTCGAATACGCCGGTTGTGGAACCGTGCGGAATTTGCGAATCCTGCACCGAGATTCGCAGCGGAAACTCGGTCGACGTGATTGAGATCGATGCGGCTACGAATCGCGGCATCGATGAAATTCGCGAACTGCGAGAGGCCGCGCGTTATCGTCCTGCGCGCGACCGCTTCAAGATTTATATTCTCGACGAAGCCCACCAGATCACCGATGCTGCGTTCAATGCTCTGCTCAAAACGCTGGAAGAGCCGCCGGACCACATCGTATTTATGCTGGCGACCACCCAGCCGGAAGACATACCGCAAACGATTCGATCGCGCTGCCAGCACTTCAGTTTTCGTGCGGTCAAGTTCGGTGACATCGTGGGGCAACTGCGCGACCTGGTAAGCCGGGAGAAAATCGAGGCCGACGACCAGGCACTCGCGCTGCTCGCCGAAGCGGGCGATGGATCGATGCGCGACGCGCTCTCGATCCTCGATCAGGCGATTGCCTGGTCGAGTGGAAAGCTTACGGCCGAAGAGGTGCAAAATCTTGTTGGCGCGGCGCCGGCGCATCTTCTGGAAGAAGTGATGCAGGCGGTGGCGCGGGGGGCAAGCGACCAAGTTCTCGGCTCCGTCGACCAGCTGATCAGCGGGGGCCACAGTCCCACGCATTTCGCGCGCCAGATGGTGCGCTTTCTGCGCAACGCAACGGTCGCGCAGATTGCCGGCAAAGACTCCTCCCTCTTGCAGATTTCCAGCGATGAACGCGAGCGCGTGGCCCGGGTGGCGGAGCTGTTCAGCGAGGAAGATCTCACCCGCCATTTGCAAATCATGCTGCGCACTTATGGCGAATTGGGCTACAAGCAGGAGCAGCGATTTCATCTTGAGTTGGGCCTGCTCAAGATGGCGCACGCACAGCGGCTGTTGCCGATCGAACAGTTGCTCAGCGCGGTTGCCGGTTCATCGAGCGGATCAGTCCCGGGCGCGGCTACGCCGCGCGGTTCTGGTCGTCCGTCGCTTGTGTCTTCGGCTACGGGCAAAGCGGATGAACCGGGGCGGACGGGTTCGAACTCTTCTGCTCGACCCGGTTTGGTATCGCCGTTTGCCGCCGATTCCGCTCGCAAAAGCGGGCCTCGACAGGAAAGCTCGAACGATGCTCCTGCGGCTGCGCGGACCGCGGCCGGTGCAACTGTTCACGCGCCGGTTGTAATGGGAGCAACCGCGCTGGCTGATCCGGGTGAACCTCGCTCGCACCTTCAGGTCGCGGCACAGGCCGCCTCCCCCGACGACTCGGAGCTTCGATCGGCACAAGCTCCCGATTCCGGAAGGCAAAGCGAAGCACAGTCTTCGGCACTGATCGAGAAGCTGCAACGCGCCGTGCTCGAGGGGTTGGCGGACGGCCATCAGCGACTTTTGGCTTCGATGCTGGAACGCGGTACTTGGTCGATAGAAGGAAATGAAGTAGTGATAAGAATTTCCGAGTCGCAAACTGTGCTCGATATGTCGTTCGGAGCGGAGGCGCGAGGTCTGGCGGCTGCGTCGGCGGGCGGAGTTCTGGGGCGCGCGATCAAGCTGAGAATCGTCCCCGGCGCGAATGTCGAACCGCAGGAGCGAGGGAATGGTGGCTCCCAGCCGAATTCATCGTATCGAAACGGCCGGACGCGCGCCGAAAATGACGCCGTGGTTCGCCGGCTGCAAGAGAAATTTGGTGCGCAAATTCGTACGGTGATCGATTACAGGGAAAAGCGGTAGAAACAAACCATGGGCGGATTCAATCTGCAAGAGCTGATGTCGAAGGCCAAGGCGCAGTATGAAACCCTGCAAAAAAGAATGCAGGAGACCATCGTCGAGGCGTCGTCGGGGGGAGGAACGGTCACGGTAAAAATGGATGGGCGCAAACAGATTCTCAGCCTGCGCATCGATCCCGAGGCCGTGAAGTCGGGCGACGTCGAAATGCTCCAGGATCTGATTCTGGCGGCCATCAACGAAGCCGGGCGCAAGATCGACGCGCAAATGCAATCGACGGTCGGCGGATTGCTGGGTGGGCTGGGCCTCGGCATGTAAACCCTGCGCCCACGATGGACTGTCCTGTCATCCCACGGGCAGTGAAGGAGGCGATGGATTCTCTCCTTGCCGGCGAAGTGCATATACGCTTGGCGGCGCTCAGAATGACGAAATCGTAGTGCCGTGGAAACGTGAAATTCAGGGAATTCCAAATGGCCAAATTCGCCGAGCCCATGTCGCGCCTGATTGACGAGCTCAAAAAACTTCCGGGGGTGGGCTCGAAAAGTGCCCAGCGGTTGGCATTCCACATTCTGCGTTCGAGTCCGGAAGATGCGGAAGCCCTGGCCACTGCCGTGCGAGATGTCAAAGCAAATTTGCGTTTGTGCTCGGTGTGCAACAACATTACCGACGTCGATCCCTGCGCATACTGCACCAGCGCAACACGCAACCAACGTCTGGTGTGCGTGATCGAAGAGCCGACGAATATCGCCGCCATCGAAAAAACTAAGCATTTTAACGGCGTCTTTCATGTGCTGCATGGCACGATCTCGCCGCTTCACGGCATCGGTCCGGAACAGTTGCGCATTTCCAATCTGATCTCTCGCGTCGAAGCGGGCAACGTAGATGAGGTGATCATCGCCACCAATCCCACGGTCGAGGGCGAGGCCACCGCAACCTATCTTTCGCAACAATTGCGGCACGCGGGGCTAAAAATTACGCGCATAGCCATGGGTGTCCCGGTGGGCAGCGATATCGAATACACTGACGAGATCACCATGCTGAAAGCCATGGAAGGCCGGAGAGAGCTGTAGAAATGCACGGCGCCAGTCCGCAACCGGGAAACAGTACGCTCCGAAGATTCACCATCTTCTGACCAGTGGTGCCCGCCTCGAACGGCAGTTCTCTTTTGGGTAAAGGCCGACAAGATACGACTCCTGTCCGATATCAATGCTGGAGGAACTGTGAAGCTTGCGCCGCTCGTATTGCCGCTTTTCGGATTGGCCGCAGTCCCGCCTCAGGGGGCAACATCGCGGGCCCCGACGACCCGTGCCGGTTCGGTCTTTCCGGCCATACCCACACCCAATCAAAACTTCGACAACCGACTTCAAGCCGCGTTTGCGTCCTTCCCTAACCATATTTGGACCGTGGGACAATCGACGATTCAATTTGATGGGGCGGCCTGGACTGCGTTTTCCGTGCCGCTCATCAAAGGCGATAACGCTCGATATCTCGCCGGCACGGTGGACCTCTCTCCAACCCCGGCGTGGGCCGCCGGTACGATCAACGTCGGGGAAGCAAATCCGGGGCCGGTCCTCGAGCACCGGAACGGAACAAAAGGGAACGAGTTTCCAGGTCCCAAGTTCGGCGGGGCAGAGCCAGCCAGCATTTTCGCCATGGCTTCCACCTCCGCAGATGACCTATGAGTGATCGGTAGCCTGCTGATCGACGAGGAGCAGCTGTATTTTCCCTGATGGGGGCATCGGCCGACGCCAGCAGCCATGCGTGGGCGGTGGGTTTTTCCACGTCCGTGCCCCGTCGGCAACAAGTTCCGACGCTTGCTTTGATCGAACACTTCGATGGCACGCTTGGAGGGTTGCATCCAGTCCTGACGTGGGACCGCTTTTTCGGATTGAGGGCGAGTTCGCCGCACGACATCCGGGCGTTTGGCTCGTTTTTCGCAGATGACGGTTCGGGGCACCAAACTACGCTGCTTTTGCATGGGGATGGCCAAGCCGGGAGCATCGCGCCTAGCCCCGATCCGACCAAAGGCGGGTTTTATCCGATCTCCTTTTTGCCGGAGTCGCGCCCTGGGCGGGCAACGTCTGGATTTTTGGAACCGAGAATGAGGCTGCGCATTCCGGAACTTTGGCCAACCATACAACTATGGGGGAGCAATTTTTAGATGACCGGCTCCGCTTGTATTCAGTTCAGGCGCAGAGTACGGATCTAAGAATACATTGCTTTCGTCTTCCACCGCGACCATACCTTCCGGAAGACTGCCGCGATTGTATTCGGCCAGGCGATTCTTCCACTTGAGAAAATCGGTAATGCTTTGCGGTTCGATGCGCACTTCCACGCGACGCAGACTGGCGAGCAGCAGGTTCATTTCATAGCGAAAACCGGTTGCGCTGCGAAAATTCTTGGCCGATTCGACCGCCAGGTCGACGCGGGCGCCGCGGAGTTCGAGCCATCCCCAACCCGCGGGCCGCTCTTCCCGGCGAATCGAGCCGGCGGGAACGAGATAGAAACGCTCGCAGCCGACTCCCTGCTGCGGTTTGAGGCGAAAAGGCTTGGCGCGATCAGCCAGAAAGTCGGCTCGTGTAACTTTGCATTCGACGAGCACCGAGTGGCAGGCGCGCTTCCAGCCGATGGCGTCGGGCATCTCGCCGCTCACACACCCCTGCTCGGAAAGCACTACCCCGCAGCCGTAGCCGCGCAGCCAGCGCACCGCCTTCTCTACCATTTGCGAGTGAGTCACGATATTCAGTTGTAGTTGCGTCTGGGAGCGAGCGAAAGTAACTGGGAAGCTTCGGGAGCACTGGCTCAAGAAAAAAGATCAGGAAAATCGACTTGCAGGATGGCGAACTCGAAGCCGTGGTTGCGGTACTGGGAGGCAGGCGCCCACACTCGGCCGTTCCCTATCGAATGATCGAGACCTGCGGGAGGCGACTGGCGACGGCGTTCCGCCTGCGGTCCTCGAGCAGCTTATGCGCGCTTCGGGATTGATCTTGAGAGATTCTCCATGCTCTCGAGCTTTCCCCGCGCAGCTGCAACGCCGGAGGCGCAGCGGAAAGCTGACACGGTACGACTCTGACCGGCTGTACCGGCCGGCGCGTCTGGTGGCCATCGCCAACCGGTATCTTGGGGATCAGGAGCGTGGTCAATCCTGAACATGTGGACTTCAAAACGATTGGGATAGGCGCAACCGAACCTCTCAGCTAGGCTTCGCGCATGTTCCGGAAGTCGCGCCGCGGCGTTAGTGGTGGGACACGGACATCTTTGCCTGCCGCATCGCCTTCACCAAAATCGACCTATGCAGAACCGTTTCCAATAAGTGGCGTTCGGCGGCGATGGCTGGGGCGGAGCGTCCCAGGGGCGTATAACCTTCGGCGGCAATCGTGAGCGGCTGGTGGGGAGCCAAACCGACCACCTTCGGTTGAAATCCGTTCATGCTCTTTTTGCGGTGCGCCAGGCTTTTGGGCTTGGGTTCGGGGCCATTACCAGGGTGTTCTAATTGAACGCGGAGAATGCGGCCATCATGCGCGGCGTCCAGTGCGTTGGCAAGACGCAGAATTGCGGCCAACTGAATGGTTGCCTTCTGCTCGCCAGGGAGCAGGTCGCGCAATAGTTT
>JASHRB010000510.1 GCA_030037575.1 Candidatus Sulfotelmatobacter sp.
TTCACTAGGCGTCGCGGTTGGACTCACCCTGGCCTTGCTGTGGCCCGATGCTGCGATTGCCTCAGTCTAAACGGTTTTGCCATACAATCCACCCCCCGCCCACAACCCGGTCGCTATCGTAGAACACCGCCGCCTGTCCGGGGGTGATCGCCCGTTGCGGCTCGTCGAAAGTTACAAGGATTTCATCTTCGCCGGTCTTTTCGATCAGCGCCGCCGCCGGCTCATGCCGATGGCGAATCTTCACGCTGACACGCATCGGCTCACACAGATCGCCGACCGAAATCAGATTCACGCGCTTCGCGCGCAAGGTGCGCGAATACAAATGCTCATCGCCGCCGACAATCACTCGCTTCTTGGCGCCATCGATCTGAATCACATAAAGCGGCGATCCCGTCGCGACGCCAAGCCCCTTGCGCTGGCCGACGGTAAAGTTGTGAATGCCGTTGTGCTCGGCCATGACTTCCCCATTCGTCATGACCAACTCGCCAGCAGTGTCAGGCAAGGCTTCGCCGCTCTCCGCCAAATACGCGTCAATGAAGCGCTTGTAGTCGCCGCCGGGCACAAAGCAAATTTCCTGGGAGTCGGGCTTCTCGGCCAGCGCAAGCCCATGCTTGCGCGCAAGCTCGCGAACCTCAGGCTTCGTCATCCCACCCAGCGGAAACAGGGTACGGCTGAGTTGCTCTTGCGTGAGGCCGAAAAGAAAGTAAGTCTGGTCCTTGCTCCGATCCGCAGGACGCTTAAGCAGCCACCGTCCGCGATCGTCATCGAACTCCACGCAGGCATAGTGCCCGGTGGCGATGCCCTCGGCGCCGATTTGCCGCGCAACCACGAGCAATTGATCGAATTTCAAATGGTTGTTACAAAGGCTGCACGGAATCGGCGTACGACCAGAAAGATACTGGGCAACAAATGGCCGCACCACGTCGCGCTCAAATCGTTCTTCGTGATTGACCACATAGTATGGAATGCCGAGATGCTGCGCGACGCGACGCGCGTCGTAGACGTCGTCGAGTGAACAGCAACGGCCGGTGATCTGCTCGGGCATGCCTTCGCGGCCGGCAAGCCGGCGCTGGTTCCAGAGCTGCATGGTAAGGCCGATGATCTTGTGACCTTTGGCGCGCAGCATGGCCGCAACGGTGGAGGAATCGACTCCACCGGACATGGCCACGGCGATAGTTCTATCTGGCGCGTTCATTGTTGAACCACGGAGTTCGAGATTCCCCTGCCGAATCTACGATTCCATTTGAGTTGGCCGCCACGCTGGGTTCACCATCTTGGCTAAGCTATTATCTCGCATCATGGAGGGCAAATGCGGAAACTGTGTCCGAGTTGGCTGCCAAGCCGATGTTGCGGCGATCACATATCATCTAGCTCTTCCAATGCGCGCTTCGCCACATCTGATGGAAGCGGCGCGTAGCCCAGCGCAGAGCAGCTTTTTTGGCCCGAAGTTAACATCCAGCGAAGCAGTTCCGACAGTGCGGCTTTTTTTCCAATGTCCGGTTCTTTCTGCGCCAGTAGCAGCCAAGTGTAGGCGGAGATCGGATATGCGGTACGTCCCGGTGATCCGGTAATCGAAACGCCAGAATTCGGCTGTGGAGTCGCCGATGCCCGAGCAGCCGCAATCACGCTTGCTATATCCGCTTTCGAAAACTCGCCTGCCGGGTTGCGGACTGCACCAAAACTGAGTTCGTGCTGGAGCGCGTAGATAAACTCCACATAGCCAATCGAATTTGGCGTCTTCTGCACAATGGAGGCAACACCTTCGTTACCAGCTGCTCCAATCCCTACGGGCCATTGCACAGTGTCACCGCTGCCAACCGAGGCCCTCCATTCAGGGATAACCTTCGAGAGATAGTCTGTCCACACAAATGTTGTCCCGCTGCCATCCGAGCGATGCACCACAATTATCTCAGCGTCGGGCAGCGATGCCGCGCCATTTACTTTTTTTATCTGCGGGTCCTTCCACTTCTTAATTTTGCCGAGATAAATCGCGGCTAAGATTTCAGGCGTGAAATTGAGGTTCTGGTGAGCGCCCTTCACGTTGTAGATCGGCACCACCGCTCCAAGAACCATCGGGATTTGCCGCAAGCGCGCATGACCCTCAGAATCGCTTCTACTGGCGAGGGGCATGTCCGAAGCACCAAAATCAACCTTGCCTTCCTTCAACTTTCGAATACCTTCTGCCGAACCGACAGGATCATAGCTGATGTGAACCATGGCATGATCCTGCTCGAACAGTTCGAACCATTTCTCATAGAGTGGCGCCGGAAAAGTCGCACCGGCTCCTTTGAGCGTTGCCCCCGCGTTTGCCGGCACAGCAGCAAGCGAAGGCTCCTGGCCTGTTTCCTTGATTGCGGCGAGCAATCGATTTACAACCTGCCGGCCAAGGTCATCGCTAATTCCGCCCCAGGGAAACTTGCTCGGAGTGACAAGATACGACCATATTGTTTCGTTCTTCTTGTCAACCAGCTCGGCCGATACGAATCCCTCGAACAAAGCTTCGACCGGGCGGTGAGAGTGAGGACTGAGCGAATTGTGCCCAATCGCCCAGATGCGTGCGGTGCCTTTCAGGATTGCATCTGCTTCTTGCGGATTGACGACGATTTTCAGCTCGCGGCTTTTACGAAGCCTGCGCTCAATGTTGTTTCGCGTTGCGACCGCAGCTTTGTCATTTCCTAGCGAATCGACATACAAGCTTTTTACCTGTGTGAGTTCGGCCGCGCTTTGTGCGCTCCCGGAGGTCCCCGCGACCAGGAGAAAAAACAGAAAGAGGCAGAGCAGCACGGCATTTTGTCGAAGGGACGAAAACATGTTGGCACCGGACAAATTACTTTACATCGGCTTTCTCAACTATGGTTCTCTCAAAACAGGGTGTATCGGAACCTGCGATGGACCACCCATTAACACTGAGATTCGCCTTGCAGCATTCATGCAAATGAGGCTACGAATATAGGGACTCTTCAGGCAGGACTTAACTCTCTCAACCGCGCTACCGTCTCCGGCACCAGCGCCAGCGCGCGGTCGATTTCTTCTGCTGTATTCTGCTTGCCCAGGCTGAATCTCATGCTCGCCCGTGCCCGATCGGGGCGCAGCCCCATCGCAATCAGAACGTGTGAAGGCTCAATTGCTCCCGACGAACAAGCCGCTCCCGTCGAAACCGCAAGCCCCTTCAGATCGAGCGCAATCTCCATTGCCTCTCCATCGATATGATCGAAGTAAATATTCGTTGTGTTCGGAACCCGCGGCGCGCCACCGCCGTTGACTCCGTCGTCTTCTACCTGGGCGAGAATTCCCTGCTCCAGCCGATCGCGCAGCGTTGCCATTTTTCGACCATGGCCGCGCTCAAATCCACGCATCGCCAACTCCGCAGCCTTACCCAGCGCAACAATCCCCGCCACATTTTCGGTTCCCGCCCGCCGCGAACGCTCGTGCCGCCCTCCATAAAACAGCGGCTGCAGCTTGGTTCCCTTACGCACAAAAAGCGCGCCCACGCCTTGCG